>DATNGX010000497.1:0-3973 GCA_035605755.1 Candidatus Krumholzibacteriia bacterium | reverse complement strand
GTGTTCAAAAAGCAGATGCTGTGGCCGGATCGACTGGTAAGCGCTATCGCGCTGACGCGGGAACCGGAAATCGCGCCGACAGGCGCGAAACGGTCTTTCGACCTGACGACACGTGACGCCAGGCTTCGGGCCAACGCGGCGCTAAACGCATTGTGCAAGTCGTTGCCCCAGCCCGAACGGCTCGCGCTGCTGAAAGACATCCAGGAACGCCTGCACATCGACGAATCGCAGCTCCTTTCCGCGTGGGAAGGATTCCGGCCCATTGATCCCGACGAGATGCGCCTGTTGCGCAACATTGGCATGACCGTCGGCGCACACACATGCAGTCATCCCATTCTGGCGCGCCTGACGGCGCGCGAACAGACCCGCGAGCTGGTGGAATCGAAACAATTGATCGAATCGATCACCGGTGCCGCCTGCGATCAATTCGCCTACCCCAATGGCAGTCCCGGGGATTTCGATGACGGTACGCGAGCGCGCGTCATCGAGGCCGGCTATCGCTGCGCATTCACCACCATCAAGCGGCGCATGTCGCGTGCCGACGATCGCTTCGAAATTCCACGCTGCACGCTGACCCACAACCGCGTCACCGTGGGCGAATTCGCCACCGAGCTCAGCGGCCTCCCGGGCGCGCTGCGTGCGTTGCTGAATCGTCCCGGCGCACGCCCCGCTGCCGGGCGCAGTGCGCAAACGCAGGCGGCACTGCAAACATGAACGTCAAGACACTCCCAGTCGTCGCATACGATCGCGAGCGCCACGAGCCCGCGCTCAAGCGCTTCACCGAAAAAGTGCTGGGTGCCGACGTGTGCGCGCGTCGCCAGCGCGTCATCGACACCTACCACGAGCGCATGCCGGGCCGCGAACGCGCGCCGCTGCGCCACGTGCTGATGGACGGCGACACGGTGGCCGGAACCCTCGGTCACATGCCCGTCGACTTTCTGGTGGGCGGGAAACTCATCGCGTCGCGCTACACGCACGACCTCCTTGTCGACCCGGAATATCGCGGCGGCGGGCTGGGCAAAGTGATCGTCGGATATGCGCGCGAGCTCGGCGATTTCTACCCGGGCGGCATGTGGATGACGGGTGCGTGCTGGAAGATTCATCAATCGATGGGTTTCGACGATGTGGCCGAGCTGGTCACGTACACCGCCGTGCTCGATCCGGCGTCGTTCACCTCACGCCGCGGCTTTTCGCCCATCAAGGCGGCGGTGGGTCGCGCCGGCCTCAGCGTCAAGCGCATACAGGCGCTGGCGCGCGCCAGGAAGACACTCGAGACCGCGCACAGCAAGCTTTCCAACGTGAAGCGCATGGACCCGGCCCTCGATGCGGCCTGGCTCGAGCTGGCCCGGACCTACGATGTCACTCGCGTGCGCGATGCGGCCTACGTTAATTGGAAGTACGCGGAGCATCCGGTGCTCGACTATCGCGTCATCATCGCCACGAAGGACGGCAAGCCTCTGGGCTACATGATCTGGCGCCCGGCACCGGCCGGCTTCGCCGAACAGCGCGCCGTGATCGCCGATTTTCTGGTGGCGCGCGGCGATACGCGCACGCTCGAAGAACTTCTGTCGCGTGTGTTGATCGACGTGTCCGATTCGGGCATCGACGCAGTGGCCGCCATCTCGACCCAGGAGTTTGCGGTGAACGCGCTCCAGAAACTCGGATTCGTTGCCGGGGGCTCGCGCAACGCGTGGGTGATCGCAAACTGGAAAGACGTCATGCCCGCCGAATGGGTCAAGGATCTCGAGCGCTGGCACATGTGCCTCGGCGATTCCGACGGTGATCAGTGGACGGGGAGTATGTGAAATGACACGGCGCACAATCATTACAACACTGTTCCTGTTGACCGCGTTGCCGTGCGTCGTGTCCGCGGCGACAAAATCGCCGCAACTCAACAACGCGCTCCTCACGGCTCCTACGAGCGCGACGATCCCAACCTGGGTATTCCTGGAAGACAAGTCCGTGACACCCGAAGCGCTTCGCGCGGCGGAGACCGCGCTCACGCCGCATGCACGCGCTCGTCGCGAGCGCAACCTCGGCGCAGGTCATCTTGTCGATGCGTACGACATTCCCGTCGACGCGGATGTGCTCGAGCAAGTGCGCGCCACCGGTGCCAACGTTCGTCACGTGTCACGCTGGCTCAATGCAGTGTCGGTGGATGCAACGCCGGAGCAGATTGCGAATATGACCGCGCTGCGCGCGGTGTCGCGCCTCGACATCGTGCGCACGCTGCGCTCGTCCGAGCCGGAGCCCGAGGCTCCGTCGCGCGAGCCCATGCGCGCGCCCCAAACGGAAAATCTCAGCTACGACTACGGGCCCTCGTTCTTCCAGAATCTGCTTATCGACGTGCCGGCCATGCACGATCTCGGGTTTCACGGAGAAGGCGTTGTGATCGCGGTGTTCGACACCGGGTTCAACAAACCCGGTCACGAAGCCTTCGCAAGCCTCAACGTGGCGGCGAAGTGGGACTTTGTGAACAACGACGGGGTCGTATCTGATGAGCCGGGACAGATGGGAAGCGGGTTCCACGGAACCCTGGTGCTCGGTGCCATTGCCGGTTTCAAGCCCGGCGAGCTGATCGGCCCCGCGTTCGGCGCGACATATCTGCTCGCGAAAACCGAGAATACGGAGTGGGAGCGCCATATCGAAGAAGATGCATGGGTGGCAGCGGCGGAGTGGGCGGACAACCACGGCGCCGACATCATTACCAGCTCGCTCACGTACCTCGGCGGTTTCACCAACGGTGAGACCGGGTATACCTGGCAGAACATGGACGGCGACACCGCCATCATTACGATCGGTGCCGACATTGCGGCCAGCCGCGGCATCCTGATCTGCAACGCAGCCGGCAATGCCGGTTTTGTCTCCGAGCCGCAGAACACGCTCGGTGCTCCCGCCGACGGTGACATGGTGCTCACAGTGGGCGCCACCGACAATCAGGGCACCCGCTCCAGCTTCAGCTCGGTGGGCAACACCACCGACAATCGCATCAAGCCCGACGTGATGGCCATGGGCTCGAGTGTGTACACCGTCGATCCCAACAGCTCCTTCTACACCGAGACCAGCGGCACATCGCTCTCGACCCCGTTGGCGGCCGGCGCCGCCGCGCTGGTGCTGCAGGCCCGTCCCAACGCGAGCAACGTCATGCTCATGAATGCGCTGCGCAACACCGCCACCAATTCCGCCAATCCGAATCGCACCTATGGCTGGGGTGTGGTGGACGCGCTCGCGGCGCGAAACGCCATTCCCACCGACGTCACCGATACGCCGCGGGTGCCGGACGCCGCGTCGCTTGTCGCATATCCGAACCCCTTCAACCCGGCGACAACCATCAACTATGATCTGGCTCGCGACACGCACGTCACCATCATCGCGTACGATGTGACCGGGCGCCGTGTCGCCACTCTCCTGAATGATGAGCGAAGGGCCGGTGCGCATTCGTTCCGCTGGCACGCCGTGGATGACAACGGTGCACCGCTCGCATCCGGCGTCTACCTGCTGAGGCTCAGCGCCGGCCAGTCTCATGTGAATCGCAAAGTCGTTCTGTTGAAATAGAGGTCAATCGATGCCCGGACGGATTCTCGCTGCCGCAACGCTGGTGCTGTCTCTATCTGTGTCCGTCGTGCCGTCGCATGCGGCGCCTCCCCAGGATCTCCAGAGTGGTATCGACGGCTGCCGCGCCGCGAAGATCGCGTTCGCGAACCACCCGTCGCAGTACACGTCCTCGGCGGCCAGCTCCAACTTCGACGCCACCTTCTATCACCTCGATCTCAACATCGGCATGGTGAATGATTCCATCGTGGGCGTGGTGCGGGTGGAGGGACGTGTCACCGGGAGCGCCTTGTCACAGCTCGTCCTCGACCTCTCACCGGCGATGCACGTTACGTCGGTGGCCGATGCGGGCGGCGCGCTTGTATTCTCGCATCCCGTGAACAGCCCCGTGCTGAGCATCACGCTGCGCGGGTCGCAGCCC
>DATNGX010000496.1:0-4938 GCA_035605755.1 Candidatus Krumholzibacteriia bacterium | reverse complement strand
GGAAGAAATCCAGGAAGTCGGCATAAAACGTCGTCGTGAGCTGATAGTTCGGAATCAGGTACAGGTTCACGACGTCGAGGTGTTTGGCCGTGTACGGCTTGGTGTAGTCGAAGTAGTTGCCGACTCCAGGGTTCAATTCGTCGCGCACCACGATGGTTCCTTCGGCCAGACCCTGCTCCGTGAACTCAAACTCGCCGTCTGGACCCGTGGCCTTCGATTGGATCCCGAAGCTGACGGTGGCGCCGGGAATTCCCTGCCACGTCACGGTGTCGATGACACGTCCGCCGAAACGCATGCCGCGCGTGACCGCCTGCACCGGCGGTGGCAGCGCGGAAATATTGGCGAAGTCATCGATGGCACGCACCGCGATGTACGTCAGGCGCGCGGGCTGGAGGCCGCCCACGACCATGCGCATGGTCTGCCCGGGCTGGGCGGGGGCAGGAACGTTGGGCCGGTCGCTGCCGCGGTTCCAGTCCGCCTCGGTCAGGACCGGCACCGGTGACGTGCGCACCTGGTACTGCGAAGGCAGACCGGACATGCCGTCGCGGCCCACCGCGGTCCATTCGATATTGATTTCGCCGGGCTCCTGGCCGGTCTCCGCAAGCGTGATGAGCACCGTCGCCGGCGGAATGTTGTCCGGAACCGTGGTGACCTTGAGCTGCCAGTCGTGCCAGGCGATCTTGTCGCCGTCGCTCACCACCACGCGGATTCTCTTGATTCCGACCGAAGTCGCCTTGTACACGAACTGCCGCTGCGTCGCCACCAGCGAGTCATTCACGGCGAACGAATAGGTCAGCGCGTCGAGCTCGGGATCCGCCGCGATCACGGCGAAGTTCATCGAGTTGCCGATCACGAGCACCGGGCTGGCTTCCTGGGGAAGCGATGTCTCGATCACCGGCGGAAGGTTGATGGGAACCGACGTGGTGAGATGCCAGTCGATGTACGACGTGTGCTCGCCGTCGGATACAGTGCCGCGTACGCTCACCGCACCGGTATCTTCGATGACGTAGTTCCAGGTGGTGCCGTCGAACACAAAGCGATCGTCGATGGCGTACGACGTGGTGAGCGCATCATGGTCGGGATCGAATGCGTCGATCTGGAACTGCAGCGTATCGCCCACGAAGGCGTTCAGCGTCCGCGTGGTGGGTGAATAGGAATTCACCACGGGTGGCCGGTCCACCCGCGTCGGATCGTTGGAACCGCAGGAGGCGACCGCCAGCACCGTGCACAGCGACACGGCCAGCACAGCTAAGTTGTACCGTTGCATTGGATCAGGGTTCTGTGGGGTGACGCCTCGCGGCGCCGTACTGAATATAGGGGCAGCCCGGAGACGGGACAAGGGCAGCGTTTGGGCTAGAGACTGGCGACCGCCGCTACCAGCGCCCCGTAGAGGAACCCGCCGAACACCTCACCCCAGGTGTGGCCGACAAGCTCCTTCAGGCGCTCGCGGTCCAGGTGGTGGGTGTGGCGCAGCTCGTCGACGAGCTCGTTCAAGGTGCGCGCCTGGTTTCCGACCTCCATGCGCAGTCCGGCCGCTTCGAAAACGAAATAGAGGCTGAAGAGGAGCGTTACCGCGAAGAGCGGAGAGCCCACGCCGGCGTCGCGGCCGACCCCGATGGTGAGGGCGGTGACCAGTGCCGTGTGCGACGACGGCATGCCGCCGTTGTCGAAAAAGCGCAGCAGATTCAGACGCCGGGTGCGAACGAGCTCGATCACGACCTTGAGCATCTGCGCCGTGAGTCCGGCGACCAGCGCGGCGATGGCGACGCGGTGAATCATGTACAGCAGGACTCCCGGTAAGCGCGTTTCGTTGACGTAAAATCCGCGTCTTTATATCCTCAAAACGTGTTTGAAATCAAGATCAAAGCAGCCGTGATGACCCGCGTCGGACGTCACGAGGACGACTATGCCACCCTGCTCGGACACGCCGCCGCGGCCGCACTCCGGGCTTCGAATACCCAATCCATCGACTCGGTCTTCCTTTCCTCGTTCGCGCCGCGCGAGTTGTGCGGAATCGACGACGCGGCGGCGCTGGTGCGGGGCGTGTTGCGCGAGCTCGGGGTGGACGGCACTCCGGCCGTGCACGGCCCGTTCAAAACGGGTGGCGAAGCGCTCCACCATGCCATCGAGCGCTGTCATGCCACCGATGGGAACGTGCTCGTGATCGGTTGTGAAAAGATGATGCACCTCGATGCGGCCACCGCCTCGGGCCTCCTGGCCCCGCGCGTGTCGGACCCGGTCGAGAACGCGCACGGTGCCACGCTCCCTTCCCTCGCCGCGCTGGCCGTGCGCGCCTATGTCGACGCGTACCGCGTCCCCGCCTCCGCGTTCGACGACGTGGCGATCAAGAATCACGCGAACGCGGTGCACAATCCCGACGCGCAGTTCCGGCGCGCCGTGAGCGCCGAGGAAGTGCGCGCGAGCCCCGTGATTGCGGATCCGCTGCGCCGTCTGCACTGCGCGCCCATGTCCGATGGCGCGGCAGCGTGCGTGCTCACGGCTTCGAACGCAGCGTCCGATGCGCCGCGACTCACCGGATGGGGACGTGGCGCCGACGCAGTACGCTTTCAGGATCGCGAACACGCCGGCCGTTTTCCTGCAGCCACCCAGGCGAGCAACGAAGCGTTTTTGCGCGCGCGCCGCGCGCGGCGTGATATCGACGTGGTGGAGATTCATGACGCCTTCGCGCCGTTCGAGCTGATGAATCTGGAAGCGATGGGATTTTTCGAGTACGGCGCTGCCTGGCGGGCACTCGCGTGCGGCGAGTTCTCCCCCGGCGGACGCATGGCCGTGAATCCGTCCGGTGGAATGAAAGCGCGCGGCCACCCCATCGGTGTGTGCGGGCTCACCTCGATGGCGGAGATTCATGCGCAATTGAGCGGCGCGGCCGGCGAGCGGCAGCACGCCGGTGCGCGCACGGCGCTGGTGCAGAGCGCGGGCGGCGTGTCGCCCGACACCTACGTGTTCATCGTGGAGCAATGACATGCGCCGCAAACTGCAAGCATGGAGATGCCCGAACGGCCACGTGACCCTGCAACACGACAACGTCTGCGTGTCGTGCGGCGCATCGTTGCGGGAGCTTCACATCGATCCCGAGGCAGTTCTCGAACTGGTGACGACTGTGCGCGTGAACCCTTCGGGAGAGCCCTTTCAACTCGGCATCGCGGTGACACGCGCCGGACGCGCGCGCACCATCTGCCGGGTCGAGGGCGCGGTACGCGCGCTGGGCCACGATCGCGTGGTCCTCGAGCGGCGCGGCGACATGATCATTGCGCGCGGGAAACGTTCCTAGCGACTGCAGTCGGGCTTGATGCGCCAGTCCGTGATGTGGGCAAAAATATTGATGGGACTGGGCCTCACGTTGCAGAACCTGTCGTCGATCGCGGTCAGCTCCTGCGGCACCGCGATGAATGTGTAGGGCTGATCGAGATAGATCGCCCGCTGTGCGTCTCTCCAGAGTAATTTCGCGCTCGCCATGTTGCGTTGCTCGAGGGCCTTTTCGATGAGGTGGTCCACAGCGGAATTTGAATAACCCACGAAGTTATAACCATGCGGCCGCAGCGCGCTTGTCGCGAACAACTGCGTCAGGTCCACTTTGGTCTGCACCTTCCACTCCACCACCGCCGCATCGTAGTCCAAAGCGAGGATGCGATCGATGTACGCGCCGTACTCCATCACGCGCACGTTGGCTTTGATGCCCGCCTGCTTGAGCTGGGCCTGGATCAGCGTCGCAATGTCGACGCGGTTCTGCGCGTCGTTGACAAGCAACTCGAATTCGAGCGGCTTTCCGTCGCGCTCGAGAATGCCGTCCTTGTCGGTGTCGCGGTAGCCCAGTTTGCCGAGCGCGGCGCGCGCACTCTTCGGGTCGTACTTGATCGCCTTGATGGACGGGTCGTACGCCCACTGCAGCGGCACGATCGGGCTGGTGCACTCCTTCGCATAGCCCGCCCACACATTCTTGACGATGGCCTGCCGGTCAATGGCCGACGTCAGCGCGGCGCGCACCGCCGCCTGATCGAAGGGCGCGCGCGTGCCGTTCCACGCCACAAAGCTCATGCGCCGCGAGGGCGCGCCCACGATCTGCACATCGTCACGCCTGGCCCGGATGCCGGCAAGGTCCGAGGCCTGCACCGACTCGAGCAGATCGATTTCGCCGGCCTGGAGCTGGGCCACGAGCGTCACCACATCGGGGACAAACTTGATCACGATGCGCTCGATGCGCGGCGGTGAGCCGGCGTACTTTTCGTTGCGCGTGAGCTCGATGAACTGACCTGCTTCCCAGCGTTTCAGCATGTAGGGTCCGTTCCCGACGGGAGCGCGGCCGAAGGCGGACGTCTTGAGCTCCTTGCGCGGAATCGACGCCAGCAGGTGTTCGGGAAGAATCACACCGTCGTTGGCATCCATCACCTGATACAGCGAGCGCGCGTCGAAGTGAAACACGACGGTGCGCGCGTCCTTCACTTCGACGTCACGAATGTGGGCCTTGATGCTTGCACTCGGCCACGCCACCGTGGTGTCCGTCTGCACCTGCCAGGTGAAGCGCACATCGGACGCCGTGACGGGCTCGCCGTCCGACCAGCGCGCATCGTCGCGCAACACAAACGTCACATCGAGGCTGTCGGCGCTGAACGACCACGCGCGCGCCAGCGCCGGCTTGAACGACATGAAGTCGTCCTGCTCTTCCAGGAGCTTGCCGAACATGAGTGCGGCAATCTGCTGTCCTTCCGACGCCGTGATGGCGATGGGATTGAGCGACTTCGGTTCCGCGCGCGTTCCCACCACGAGGGTTGCGGGATCCATGGCCGGGCCTTTCGACCCCGCCGCGACAGCGCCGGGACCAAACGACATCACGCACGCAACCAAGGAGACGATGAAGACCATGCGCTTCATGAACGTCCCGTTTCGCTCCTCATCTGGATTTCACGAATCTTCACGTAG
>DATNGX010000495.1:0-5396 GCA_035605755.1 Candidatus Krumholzibacteriia bacterium | reverse complement strand
TCGACCGGGCTGCCTTCCAATGACGGGTACGTGGATGCGGTGAAGCCGCCCATCACGTCGGGCACCGTCACCTCGCTGAAGGCATACGCCGACAGCGCGGCGGGGTTGATCACCAACGAGGCAATGTGCGCGCGCACGTCCTCGCGCCAGCCGTCACGGTGGCGGATACGCTCGGTGGGGGCTTCGGTGAGCGGGCGCGTCTCGATGGAGAGCAGAACGCGGCTCGCGCGCCGCAGCACACCCGCTTCCAGACCGAACGGATACACGGCGAAGCTCGCCACCTGGTAACCGTGGAGGCTACCGGTGCCGAGGTATTTGACGCGCTGCACCGTGGTTTTCGCAGTCGCCGGGTCGCTCTTCAGGGTTTCGCCCTCGGCGCCAATCAGATCACCCGCGATCTCGGGCTTGAAGGCCGCCGCCACGCGCGACTCGCCGTCGAACGTGAACTGAAACGTATCCACTTGCTGACCCTGCGGGAGCACTACGCGCACGAAGCGATACGGAAGCATGGGTGTCCCCGGCTCGGTCGGGACCTTCCAGTCCGCACCCGGCACCACCAGGCGGTCGGAATCGACGCCCGGCTTCACGGTGGCGGGATCTTCCGGAATGGAAACGGTGAATGTGAGCGGCGCGGCCCCAGCGGGCACGGCCGCGCAGAGACACAGGCAAACCATCGTGCAGACGCGGGCGAGCAGTCGGGCAAGGGGTCTCTGGATCATGAGGCCTCCACGGCAGGCATGCGGCGGCGTTCACCGGCCTGGCCGTTTATGTGTGTCGTGTCACGAGGGCGATGCCGGGCGTGGGCGCCGCGCTCGAAAAAGAGTCAACGTTCTGTTTGAAGGGATGTCGAACCGTTGTTGGTAGCAGTCGCGATGTGTGCCTGTGAAGCTCCCGCGGTTGTTCCTACGCCTGAGTTGCAGCCCGATCATTATACCGTGTTCGCGGTCGCGGCGTCAATCTGGATGGCCGGCCGGAGCCCGTCCGGACGGCCTTTTTCGCGAACCTACTTGACGAGAACCATCTTACGGACGGCCGAGAAAGCTCCTGCCGTCATGCGGCAGAAGTAGATACCCGAACTCACCCGGTTTCCGCGGTCGTCGCGGCCGTCCCACGGTGCCACGTAGTGCCCCGCGCTCTTCGGTCCCGAAACCAGGGTGCGGACGCGCGCGCCGCGCACGTCATAAACCACCACGTTTACGCTGGTCCGGACCGAGGCCCTCTCACCGTCCGGCACCCAGTACTCGACCTTCGTCGAAGGGTTGAAGGGGTTGGGATAGTTCTGTCCCAGTTCGGCGTGGGTGACGGGCATGTACACACTCATGGTCTCGTTGATTACACCGGTGTCGCCCGAGAGACGGTACACGTAACGATCGCCCATCTCCACTTTGGAGTCACTCAGCTGAACCTGACCGTCGACGGAAGCACTCACGTTTTTCGCGATACTCGCAAATGCCCCGGTGACACCGTTCTCGATGGTCGCACGTTCGACGCTGAACTTTGTCCCCGCTTCGACGGGCACGAACCACTCCAGATTGACGCGATCATCCGCCACCGTGTATGCGAACTTGGTACCCAGCACCGGCGTCGGCACGATGTAATTGAGACGGCCGTTGTTGTGCAGGTTGGCGTGGAAGCGCGGCCACGGCGCGTTGGCGGCATTCCAGTTCGAGTTGAAGTCCCACACGTAGACACTCTTGTCCCACCCCGCGGCCACCAGGTTGACCTTCCCGTTCTTGTCCAGGTCGCAGGCCATGGGCACGCCGCGCATCGCGTCGTTGGTGGTGAGCGGGAAACCTGCAATCACGGTTCCGTTGCGATTCCAGGCCCATATCGCCTTCTCTTCGCTGCCGATCAAAATGTCACGCAGGCCGTCATTGTCGATGTCGGCGATGATCGGCGATGACTCGGTGTATGTCGTCGTTGAATACGTGGTCGGGAATCCGGTCAGATTGCCGCCCGTGAAGGTGGTACCGGTGAGCTTGCCGTCGTGTGTGGCCACGAACGTCTCCAGCTTGCCGTCGCCGTTCACATCGCCGATCGCCGGCGAAGAACCGAAGAAGTTTCCGTTTACGCTGCCCACCACCGAGCGTGTCCACAGGCTGGCACCGTTGTTTCCCCGAATCGCGCGCAGGTTGCCGTCGCGGATGTAGACGACGATGTCGAGCTGGCCGTCGCCATCGACGTCACCGACCGCCGGACTGCCGGAGACGTCGTTCGATAGCGCCACCGGGAATCCACTCACCTGCGTTCCGTCGTCATTGAACGCATGCAGCTGGTCGCCCTGCGTGGCCACGATGATCTCGTCCTTGCCATCGTTGTCGATGTCGGCCACGCACGGCACGGAATAGTTCAGCGTGCAGCCGGTGAGCTGGGGCACGAACACGCCGTTGGTGGAGCTGTTGGAGTCACCGTCGCGGTACTCGGTACCGTCGCGTTTCCACACGTAAAGGACACCGAGTTCGTCGATGGCGATGACTTCGTTCAACCCGTCGTTGTTGATGTCGCCCACCGCCATGCCGGCGCGAATGAAGTTGATCGTCGATTTCGGCCACCCCGCCAATACCGCGCCGTTGTACTTGAAGACGAACACCTGCTTGGTGGCGCGCGACGCCGCGACGATATCGAGCCCCTTGATATTGTCGATACGCGCGAGCGCCACGGGGCCTACAAAGGTGTCACCCTGTGTATTGAGCGGGCCCCAGGTGAGCGGATTCGCGTCGCCGTCAATCATCTCGATCCCGCTGGAGTGCCACGCATGCACGTACTTGTCACCCACCACGATCTCGTTCGTGCCGTCGCCGTCGATATCGCCCACGGCGGGCGATGAAGTGGTCTCCACCTGCATCTCGATGGGCCAGCCGGCAAGCTGCGCGGGGTTGGTGCTTCCCGAGTATGCGGTCGAGAGCGCGCTCTCGTTGCCGGATACGTCGATGGCGCTCACCTTGTAGAAATACGTCGTGGTGGCATTGAGGCCGATGTTCATGAACAGTGTATGAGGAACCGGGTCGACGTTGACCAGGTTGAACGGACCCGCGCCGCTCGACGCGCGATAGACGTTGTATGCGGCGATATCGGTGCTCGCACTCGCCGTCCACGCGATCTGCAGCCGGTCCGGACCCTGACTGGGGTCGATGACGAGATTGGTGGGCGGAACCGGAGCGCGCAGCTCCACGGTGTCCTCGTACGCGCGCCCGTAGGTATCGACGATGCGCAGGCGCAGGCGGTGCTCCACCGCCACGCTGCTCTCGGTGAGCGTGATGCCGGTCGTGTTCTCCGCGGAAGCGAGACTGCTCATCACCGGGTACGCCGATGTGCCGCCGCCTCCGATGGTGAATGCACCGTCCAGGTCGAACGCGGTCAGGGTCCCGCCGGGATACGTGCCCGTGCCGAAGTTCTTTGCCTTGTAGAACAGTTTGAACTGCTCTCCCGCCTGCACCACCCCGTCGCCGTTACCGGTCACGGTGTCGTCGACGCGCAATTTCACCAGGCCAAGACCGGGCCGGTGCGCAAGTTTCTTGAAGGTGTCCTTCCACGTCTCCGCGCCGTTGTTCTTGATGACGAGCGTGAACGGCACCGCATGCTGGTCGCTGAGCGTGCTGTTGAAGACGACGCGGCAGCCCCCGGTTTGCGTGCCCGTGCCGCCCGCTGCAACCGTGCCGCCGGCGGCGGTGCTGTCGCTGACCACGACACCGGCGTCGCTCGAGCGCAGCACGGTGGAGAGCGTGCCGCTGGTGGAGCTGCCGTTGTTCTTCAGCACGAAGCCGAAATCGACGGTCTCGCCCGATTCAATGGTGCCGTTGCCGTTCCCGATGGTGCCGCCGGAGTTGTCGTCATCGATGGTGATGTTGTTGATGGCGATGTACGCGCCGGTGCCACCCACCGTGATGGTGCCTTCGTAGCGTTTCTTGTTGAGCGCGGTCACCACCACGTCGATGGTGCCGTTGCTCTCGGCGCGAAACGGTATCGTCACCTGGCCGCTCGCGTTCGTCGTCCCCACCCGGTAATCGTCGTTGCCCTTGGTGAGACACACCGTCGCCGCTGCGACAGGATTGCCCCCGCTCGTCACCGTGAATGAGATGTTGTTCGCACCCTTGTTGATGCTGGCAGCGTTTGCCACCGAAAGCGTCGCTACCGGACCGGTCCAGAGCGGCATTTCCGGGTCGGCCAGAAGACAGTAGGTGAAGTGCGTCCAGCGGTCGCCGGTGTCGGACGCGTCGGCAAAGCCGGTGCGTGGCTCGCGCGACCGCGCAAACGCTTCTCCGATGTGAACCACGTCTTCCTTCATCACCAGGTTGTAATACTCCGACATGTATTCGGTGGCGACGGTGGGAAACGCGCTGTCGTTGGATCCGACCACGGACACGGCCCCGCCGTTGGGGTTGCGCAGAAAATGTTCCGCAATGCACTCGTAGGTGAACGCACTCGAGGTGCAGTTGAGCAGGTTCAGGTTCATGAGCTTGACACCGTTGGTGAGCGCGTCGGCGTCCGCGTTCACCACGCTGGCATCGGCGACCGACATGTTGAAGCGGAAACCATGACCGACGTGAATGACGTGGTCATAGCCCGTGTTCATGGAGTCGATCGCCGCCTGGCGCGTTTCCGGACTCGATCCCGGGTACGCGGGGTAGTTCTGGTAATTGCGCGCGACTTGCAGACCCACGGAGGTGAAGTACGACGTGCGCATATACTCGGCCAGCGTCGCGCCGTCGAGCGAGATGGGCTGCGGACTCTGCCAGTCTGCCGGGAAGAGCACTTCGGCCAGGAAGAGCACTTTCTTGGGGAAGCCGGTGTGCTGCGGACGTTCGTAGTTCTTGATCTTGTTGACCATTATGTTGACTTCGACATTGGAGCGCGTCGGCAGTCGCCCCACGTACACTTCCGACCACAGGTCGGCGTCATCGGAACCGAATTCGCCGAAGACGGCGTCATGATCGGCGTTCCAGTCGCCATCGAGACAGCCGAAGTACATGTCGGCAGGATTGGCGCGCCCCTCGCCGGCGGGATAGAAGGCGCTGAAGGCGAGGCGCACGGGAACCTGCCCGGCGTCGCCGCCGAGGAGCAGGTACTTGATGCCCCAGAGCGAGTACGCATCCTTGACGAAGGTGCGGATCGTCTCCGCGCCGTCGGAGCCGTTGCGATAATTGGCAGCGATCCACTCGGTGGTGCGCACGACGGTGGAGACACCCTTGCTCGTCTTCCAGTCGGCGAGTATCTGGTACGCGGCCGCCAGCGAATCATTGGTGACGATCACATAGTCGACCGGGCTGCCTTCCAATGACGGGTACGTGGATGCGGTGAAGCCGCCCATCACGTCGGGCACCGTCACCTCGCTGAAGGCATACGCCGACAGCGCGGCGGGGTTGATCACCAACGAGGCAATGTGCGCGCGCACGTCC
>DATNGX010000494.1:0-3713 GCA_035605755.1 Candidatus Krumholzibacteriia bacterium | reverse complement strand
GCGGGGTCTGGGTGCCGTTCGATACGGCGCACATGAACATGCTCACCGCGGC
Organism: Candidatus Krumholzibacteriia bacterium; assembly: GCA_035605755.1. Taxonomy (GTDB): domain Bacteria; phylum Krumholzibacteriota; class Krumholzibacteriia; order WVZY01; family JAKEHA01; genus JAKEHA01. The sequence goes on along the minus strand of DATNGX010000494.1, from coordinate 3,661 downwards.
GCTGCTGGATGAAGGGCTCACCCGCGCCCAGATTCGAGCCGTCATGGGAGAGAACGAGAAGCGCTTCCTGCTGGCAAATCTGCCGGCTCAATGACGCGCTATCGCGCGTCCTTCCACCCAGAAGGTGCAGTACCAGTACGATGCGTCCGGCCGCGCGCTCCACTCATCGTACGCGCGAAGACCGCCATCGAATGCGGCGGCCTCAATTCCACCGTGCGAAAGAATCGTCTCGCGCGCGCCCGTCAGGATGGCGCGGCAATTGGTGATGATTGCATCGAAGGTGTCCGCCCCCGCGCACGCTCCAAAGAAAGGCCAGTCGCAGCGGGACGGTTTCGCGCCGGCTTCCGCCAAAAGCGATACCAGCTTGCGACCGATGCGCGGATCGCGGCCGGTCGCTTCATACGCGCGCGCGTAGGCACGCCACAATGCTTCGAACTCCGGTGCCGGCGGATAAACGATCAGGGCTTCGTGGTCGTCGTCTTCCAGAATGACGCGACCACCCGGCTTTGCCGCGCGCACCATCGCGGCGACGACATCGGCGGGGCGCTCGAGATGTTCGAGCAGAAAACGCGCGTGCACGATGTCGAACGTGCCCCACTCGTCCGCTCGCAAGGGGAAGTTGTACGCATCCCCCTGGCGAATCTCGGCGCGACCGGCGGGAGCGAGGCGCTTCCCTTCCTCGATCTGCGCCGCTTCGCGCTCGATTCCGATTACATGGCCTGATATCGCGGCGACCTCGTTCGCAAACAAACCAAACCCACACCCCACGTCGAGGACGCGGTCGCCGGGACGAGGGTCCATGCGTGAAAGGGACTGGGTGTTGATGAGACGGTTGAGCCGAGCCAGGCGACCCTGTTCGTCGGGATCGGTGCCGTGGATATACGAGCCGCGCGCGCTCAGAGGGCCTACCCCTTGAACATGGAGCGCATCACGTAACCGGCGATGGCGGGGTTCTTGCGCAGGCGGCGGAGCGAGTACGCGTACCAGCTGGGCCCGAACGGAACCGCCACGCGCAAACGATGCCCGCGCGCGCGAATGATGTGGCGCAGATTGGGAAGCACGCCGAGAAGCATCTGGAACTCGTACTGCGTTGGATCCAGCCCCAGGCGCGAGATGATCTGCTCGCTCTCCCACACCAGCTTCTCGTCGTGCGTTGCGATGCCGACGTAGCAGCCGGCGCTCAGGAGAACGTCGGTGATGGCGGTGAAGTTCCTGCGAATGATGTCGGGATCCGTGTACGAGATGTCGTAGGGCTCGATGTAGATGCCCTTGCACACGCGGATGTTGGCCTTCACCCTGGCCAGCTCGCGCGCGTCGTCGAGCGTGCGCCGCAAGCGCGACTGCAGCACCACGCCGAGGTTTTCATAATTGCCGTGAAGTCGGTGGTAGACCGCGATTGTGGCGTCCGTGGTCGGCGAATCTTCCATGTCCATGCGCACGAACTGTCCGTTGCGCAGCGCCGTATCCAGAATGGTGCGCACGTTGCGCACACACAGCTCGGGGTCGATGGTGAGGCCCAGGTGCGTGGGCTTCACGTGCACATAGGCGTCGATGCCGCGCGCTTTGAGCGCGTCCAGGAGCTCGACGTATTCGTGCACGGCCTCTTCCGCTTCGGCCGGTTTGGACACGAACTCGCCCAGCACTGCCGCCGCCACCATGTACCCGTCGCGGTTGAACCCGGCGGAGACGCGCAGCAGATCCTCCAGCTTGTCGCCGGCGATGTAGGGTGCGGCAACCTTGCGCACCACCGGCTTGGGGATCAGCGGCAGAGTGGTGGCGACCACTTTGTCAATCAGGCTCATGAATTCAGGCTCCGGTGTGAATGTCAGGGATCATGGAAATGAAGCGGTCCGCGGCATTATACAGAGTGCCTCGATTTCGGCCAACGATCTCTTAACGCGTTGACCGCGATACCTTTTCCAGCGCAAACGATTCGCCCAGATTGAGCACGTGCAGCCTTTCCCCCAGCAAGCGCTTGAGGTCGCCTTCGTCGCGGGGACGGCGATTGCCCCCGATGATCCAGTAGCCGTACGCACCCCAGTGCGTCGGAATCACCACGGGCGCGCGCAATGCTTCCGCCGCGCGGCTGGCATCGGCGGGTTTCAGGTGCCCGTTGATATTGAGAAGCGCGATGTCGGGCGCATAGGTCCAGCCGATGTCCGCAAACGCGGAGCAAAAGTCCGTGTCGCCGCTGTAAAAGACTGTCGCCTCGGGCGTGATGATGACCCATCCCAGCGCGCGTCCATCCTGTTCGGCATCCAGACTCATCCGCGTTCCGGGGTGATGTACCGCGACGGCAACGATGCGCACACCATCGATCTCGAACTGGTCGCCCGGTTTCATCGTCTTCACCGGTTGCGACACCTTCTTCAGGTAGCGGCCGGACGGAACCGGGCAGAGAACCTGGGCACCCGCGGGAAATCGCTCCAGCGACGCTGGGCTCAGGTGGTCATTGTGCGCGTGCGAAATGAGGATTACACGCGTCCCGCGCAGGACGTCGGCCGGCGGCGAGCCGATGAACCGGTGGCGCCACCAGAGCACCTTTTCGAACGCGGGATCGGTCACGATTCCCAGCCCGCCCACATCGAGATAAGTGCACGAATGTCCCCAGAACGTGAGGCTATCGCGCGCGGGCTCCGTGAATACGGACGGCGCCTCGCGCGAGAGGCCGGTGCATCCTGCGAACGCGAGTGTGGCGAGCCATAAGAGGGCAACCGGGCGGCGCATCATAGGCGGCTCTTTCGGAACAACATGACACTCATGGTGAGCAGAACCAGTGAGATGGCGCACAGGGCCAGCACTTCGTTCAAGAGATCGTGGAACCCGGCGCCGCGAATGATGATTCCGCGCGAAATATTGATGAAGTGGGTGGCCGGAAACAAGTGCGAGATGATGCGCAGCGGAAGCGGCAGCGACGAAAGCGGAAAAATGTAGCCCGAGAGCATGATCGACGGCAGCAGGATCGACTGCGCGGCCTGGGTCGCTTCGATCTGCGTGGTCGAGCGCGCCGAAATCATGAGCCCGAGCGAGAGCAGCGAGGTCAGATAGATCAATGACAGCGCCGCCAGGAGGAGCACGTTGCCGTGAATGGGAACGCGGAACAAGGTCGTCATCAGGAACAACACCAGGATGAGCTGGCAGAAGCCCAGGATCAGGTATGGAATCAGCTTTCCGAGGATCATCTCGACCGCGGATACGGGCGTCACCAGCAGCTGCTCGAGCGTGCCGCGCTCGCGCTCACGCACGATGGCGTACGCGGTGAGCATGGTGCCCGAAAACGTGAGCAGGATGGCGACCAGCCCGGGGATGAGCAGGTTGGCGCTGCGCGTGTCGGGGTTGAACAGGATCTGCGGCCGCGGCGAAATGGGAAGTGTCTTCCGGTTCTGCTGCTTCTGAAGCTCGACCAACGATTGCGTGAGTGCGAGCCCGTTGATGGCGGCGAGTGATTGCGACGCCACCGTGTTGTCGGAGCCGTCGATCAGCGCCAGGAATGTCGCCTCGGTTCCCTGCAGGCGATGGCGCCCGTAGTCGGGCGGAATCTCGAGCCCCACGCGCGCATCGCCGGCCACGATGGCTTCGCGCAGCTCATCGTGTGTATTCACGACGCGTTTGATCTCGAAGGTCCGGGTGGCCACCAGCTCGTCGAGAAGCGCGCGGCTCT
>DATNGX010000493.1:0-6000 GCA_035605755.1 Candidatus Krumholzibacteriia bacterium | reverse complement strand
CGCCGGCACGTCGTGGAACGACGGCTCGGGCTATTCCTACCAGTCACGCGGTGGCACGGGCTACGGCGTCGATCTTCTGCTTCGCTTCCTCGAAATCGTCGCCTCCAGAGCGTAGCTTCTTCCCTGTTGGTTACGCGGTCGCGTGTCCCACGCCAAGAGCTTCGCTCGCATTTGCTCGCTCATTGCAGTCATCAACAAAAACAGAGCAGAGTCATTTGCTGACGCAAATCGACACCGGGGTACCGCGCGCTTTCTGGAAGGAACGATGCTTCGCCACCAAAGTGCATTCACACCCAAACGGTATTGACTCCGGTTAGCATTTGCGTCGCTTGCGGCAGCAAGCGACTTCGCTCTAAAAAGGAAGATGTACGAGTGGAGTGGGAGCGGAACTACATCAGTCCAAAGCGCCGTACTGCTTGAGGCAAAGCTGATATTGGCGAAGCAGATGAGAATCCGGCGCGCTGGACTGATGTAGTTTCGCTCCCCGAAGGAAGGTTACGTCTTACGCCAGATTTCGTGCTCTTCGCGCGTGAGATACATCCACAGTCCCGCCACCGCAGCAGCGTTCATCACCATGAATGTCCACGAAACGCGCACCAGTGCCGTGACGCGGGTCGGCTTGAGTGGGGTGAGATTCAGAAGGCCGATGGCGTAGAACAGCGTTTGCGCCACGAACAACGCGCGATAAACGGGCTTGTCGATCAGGGCGCTCGAGACCCAGGCGATCAGACAGAAATATGGAACCACCAGGCGCAGGAGTTTGTGCGAGACGAACTGGAACAGCACGGGATTGGCGCGCGGGTCGAGCAGGCGCGGCTCCATGGCCACGGCCTGGAAGTTTCCCGCGAGTGTGCGCACCTTGCGTGAGAACTCGCGGGACGTCGTGGCGGATGAGAAATCGAAGGCGCGCGCGGCGCGCAGAAACACGACGCGATATCCGGCCAGCACGATGCGCATCGGCACCAGGAAGTCGTCCAGAAGGGTGTTGGGTGCGAGCGGCACGTACAGCTCGCGGCGCACCGCGTAAATGGATCCCGTCGCTCCGACCACCGATGCAATGGCGCTCTCGCTGCGACGAATCAGTTTTTCGTACTGCCAGTACAGCCCCACACCCTCGTGCACTTCGCCGATCTCTGCTCCCTGCACCAGAATGAGCTCGCCGCTCACCGCGCCAACGGCCGCGTCGTGGAATACGCTCACGAGCTCGGCGATCGCGTTGGGACTGAAGCTCTGGCGCGCGTCGGCAAACACCACGATGTCACGTGTCGCGGCCGCGACGCCGATGTTGAGCGCCGTCGCCTTGCCCACCGGTGTGGCGCACTCGAGCACCTGCAGACCCGGGCCGGCGTGAAGGCGCGCCAGCTCGGCGGTGCGATCCGAGCAGCCATCGGTGACGATGATGATCTCGAGCAGGTCGCGCGGGTATTCCTGCGCCAGCAGATTCTCGATGCGCGCGGAAATGTTCTTCTCTTCGTTGCGCGCCGCGATCACCACGCTGACCGGGATCTGCCGGTAGCGCTTTTCGACGCGGCGATGAAATAGCCGCGACCACGCGACCACGATCACGGGATAGAGCACGTAGGCGTACGACACCACCAGCGCGCTCACAAGGAAGACCAGCTCCACGACTACCCTTTCCTCCACGCGCGGGCGTGTCCGTAAACCGATTCGCCCAGAAGAAAACGCGCGGTGCCCAGAATTCCCGATCGCGCGTACCCGGACCAGAGCCTGCCGCGGTCGGCCCGTACCATCGCGTCGAACGTCTGCATGGAAGTGGCTCTCACAATGGGCAGTCGGCAATAGGAAAAACTCGCCTTATCGCAACGATTGAAGCCGTAGCGCGAGCTGGAGACAGCCACGTACCCCGCGCGCTTGAGTGCGTGTTCGGTGCGCCGCGACCAGCGCCCGCCCGGCGGCGCAAAGTGATCGACGGGCTCGCCGATGATCCCCTCCAGCAGTTCTCGCGATTGCACCAGCTCGGCCTCCTCGGTTACCGCATCCAGCGTGGTCATGAACAGGTGCCGCATCGCGTGCGACCCGATGTGCATGCCGCCGGCATGCAGCGCCCGCAACCTGGCCGGGGGCATCTCACGGCTGATCCGTTCGCCGCAGACGAAGAACGTGGCCCGGAATCCGTACTGGGCCAGAATCGGCAGCGCGTGCTCATAATCACTCGCATTTCCGTCGTCGAAGGTGATCCCCACCCACGACTCGGGCACCGGGGTTCCGGCCGAGAGCGCGCGGTGAATCTGGTCCATGGAAACGCCGGCACGATGCGTTTCCGAGAGCCGCTTCATCTGCATCTCGAATTCCGTTACGGGGATGGCCCACGGCCTTTCCACCGGGTCGAGCACCGGACACGAGGCGGACTCGAGCCGGTGATACATGAGAATGGGAAAACGTGTTGCCATCATGTCCCTCGCGCCGGAGCCTAATCGCTGACGCGCGGGCGCGTCCACCGCGGGAACTAGCAACTACGGGACCACGAGGGACGGTCGAACATCGCGCCGCATGCGGTGTAACATGGGTGTGGTAGAATCGTTCCACCGGGCGCTCGTCCCGGTCTCCAACTCACCCAATAAGGCGGCTCACTCGATGTTCAGGCTGGAAGTTTTGCTTGTAGCGGGTCTTGTCTGTGTGGCTCCCCTGACCGGGGCGGTGGCGGGCACCCTTCCCCAGACGCTGGGATACTCGTTCTATATTCAGGGCGAGCCAGCCGGGCGGGCCGACATCAAGATCACCCGGACGGCGAAGGAGCTCGTGTTCGAGTCCCGGACCCGTGTGGTCACCAATTTCAACGTCATCGCTTACACGGCGCGCACCGTGGCCGACCCCAAGACCTACTACGTCCGCCAGTTCTCGATGGAAGGCACCAAGGGCGAGATTTCGATCGGGTGTGCCGCGACCGTGACCCCGGACTCGGTCGTCGGCTTTCTGGAAACCCGGAACGGACCCGCGGACCGGCGGCTCAAGATGCCGGCCAGCCCGACCGTCCTGTTCGAAGACTGGCTGATCGAGTGCGAGGTGCTGATGGCGCTAACCCAGGCCAACGCCAAAGACAAAACATCGAAGTACGGGCTCCTGCTTCCCTCCACCTTCACCCCGGCCACGGTGACCATGGGGTATTCGGGAGACGTTCTGGTGGAAGCCGGAGCGCACTCGCTGACCGCTCGCAAGCTGGTCATACTCCTCTCGGGCGCTGAGCCGTATGAGAGCCACGTCGATCCGAAAACCGGGGTTCCTGTATACATCCGTTTCCCCCAAACCGAGGCTGAAATCTTTCTCGATAAGATTTTCGGGGAAAACCCGATAACTTATTACCAGCCAAAGGAAAAGAAAGAATAGCCTGGCGCCTCGCCGGCGGGGTTGGCCTGGCTAATGCTTTTGCTGACAGGAACTAACACCGACGAGCCCGGTGCGGATTCCAACCCATGCGGCTAAGCCCATACTGCACCGTAGTTTGTGGCGTACGGACGCCACGAAGTGTCACTCCTACCCCGATCTCCGGGTTGACAGAGTTTGGTCCGCCGAGCTAGCCTTATTGGGTAGTTTTGATCTCCTGAGTTCGGCCCGCCGATGTCTGGTGGGCCGCAGTCATAAGAGGGGGGTCTCTTAGAAACGATGAAAATCTCAACCCAACTCAATCGTCTCACCTGGCGGATGCGGACCGGTGCCATGGGTCTCCTTGTCGAGGCCGGTCACCGTACCCTCAACGCCGTGGCCGGTACCACACCCCGGTCGACGACGCTCCGGCCCCGGGCCCGAGGCAGCCGCCTCCTTGTCCTTTCGCTGGTCGCCGTGCCCGTGGTGTTGATGGCGTCCGAGTACGCCCGCGATCGCGGCAACGGATCGCTGCTCCCCGAACGGGGAGTATCGGTGACCGAGTCGGCTTCGCTGCGCGGATCGCTGGATCGCTACTATCGCGGCGATGAGATGTTGAATGGCCGTGAGATCGCGTTCTCGGTCACCGTCAGCGGCTACACCAGCCGGACGTGTGAAACCGACAGCACGCCCAATATTACCGCCGCCATGACGTCGACACGTCGCGGCGTCATTGCCCTCTCGCGCGACCTGATCCGGCGCTACACGCCGGGTGCGCCGTTCCAGTTCGGCGACGTCGTGCACCTGGCCGGCATCGGCGACTTCGTCGTGGAGGACTCCATGAACGAACGCTGGACGCGCCGCGCCGATATCTGGTTCGAATCCCTGAACGAGGCCCGTCACTTCGGCCGCCGTCACGCCATGATCAGCGGTCCGTACGGACCTGTCGACGACCTGCGCCGCGTGGCCGATGTTGCCTCCGGCCGCGGCAAAGCCGCACCGTGAACGTCGCCATCATCGGCGCTTCCAACCAGCGGGAAAAATTCGGAAACAAGGCCGTGCGCGCTTACGTCGCGCACGGCCATTCCGTTTATCCGGTGAATCTGCGCGAGCGCACCATCGAAGGCCTGCCGGCGTTTCGCTCCATACTCGACATCCCGGTGAAGCTCGACGCGACTCTCATGTACGTGCCGCCGGAAGTGACCATCAAGCTGCTTTCTGCCATCGCTCGCAAGGGACCGGGCAAGCTCTACTTCAACCCCGGAAGCGAAGACGACGCGGCCATCGCGCGTGCCGGGGAGCTCGGCCTGGAGCCCCTTCTCGCGTGCGCAATCGTGGCCATCGGAGACCGTCCCGAGAACTACCGCTGAGCGCCGTAGTGCCCTGTCGCGGCGCGGTTTTGCTTGCATCAGTAATCACGCCCTACGTACAATGCGGAGCGTCCGAACGGCATGCGTGCCGGCACGAGTGAAGGGCCTCCGCGTCCCATTGCACTCCCCCGCCTGCGGGGTCATCCGCCAATCCGAGCGATGAGTAAAAGCCTCTTCGGGGCTCTAAACCGTCGGGTGCGCCATCCGGTGCCCCGGGGCCGCAGATTTCCGCAACAAGGAGTTCGTGCGTGAAAGAGTTCGATGTCGTCATTATCGGCAGCGGTCCGGGCGGTTACGTCGCTGCGATCCGCGCCGGCATTCTCGGTCTCAAGACGGCTCTGATCGAAAAGGACCCCTTCCTCGGCGGGACCTGCCTGCATCGCGGCTGCATCCCGACCAAAGCCCTTCTTCACACCGCCGAGCTCTTCGACGAGATCAAGAAATCCGCGAGCGTCGGCATCGACGTGTCCGGCGCGACGCTCGACATCAATCGCATCCACGCCTACAAGCAGGGCGTGGTCGACAAGATGGCGAAGGGCATCGTGTTTCTGATGAAGAAACGCAAGGTCGAGGTCTTCCAGGGTCTGGGAAGCTTTGTCGACGTCAATACGATTCGGATCGCAGGAGCCGGCGGCGCCGAGAACATCCGCGCGAAGTACGTCATCATCGCGACCGGATCCACGCCCGCCCATCTCCCGCACATGAAACCCAACGGCTCGACAATCGTCGACAGCGACATGATCTTGAAGCCGGGCGATATTCCCGCGTCACTCGCGGTTATCGGATCGGGTGCGGTGGGAACCGAATTCGCGTCGGTGTTCGCGTCGTACGGATCCGATGTGCACTTGATCGAGCTCTTGCCGCGGCTGCTCCCCATCGAGGACGAAGAGTGCTCCGCGCAGCTCGAGCGTTCGCTCAAAGCGCGCGGCTTGAAATGCTACACGTCGACGGAAGTGACCGAGGCGCAGGTCACCAAGAACGGCGTCACCCTGACGCTCAAGAAACCCGACGGCACCACCACGCTCGACGTGGCGCGTGTGCTTGTCGCCACCGGACGCCGCCCCGTCCTCGATGGCCTCAATCACGAAGCGGTCGGTATCGCGATGAACAAGCGCTTCGTCGCGGTCGACGAATTCATGCGCACGAACGTCCCCAACATTTACGCCATCGGCGATGTGGTCGCGACTCCCGCTCTGGCGCACGTCGCCACCCGCGAGGGCATCCTGGCCGTCGATCACCTGGCGGGCAAACACGTCCAGACGATCAATTATCTCGCCGTCCCCAACTGCACATACTCGCACCCCGAAGT
>DATNGX010000492.1:0-2541 GCA_035605755.1 Candidatus Krumholzibacteriia bacterium | reverse complement strand
AGGCGGGTCCAAAGACGGACTGGCGGGTGCGCATCGCGAGGTGAATGCGCTGCGAAAACGTTATGCGAACGTGGCCCTCGTCACCGCCCGGGCGGGTGTGCTCGACACGCTCATCGCGCGCGCACAACCCAACAGTATCCTGCACATCGCTGCGCATGCTCGCGTAAGCGACGCGTCGCCGTGGCAGTCGGGTTTTCTGCTCGATCCGGGAACCACGGAGCCTTCGCGCGCGAGGGCGACCAGCGTTGTCCCTCGCGGCGAGACCGTGCTGCGCGCATGGGAGATTGCACGCGCCCACCTTCCGTATAAAATGGCCGTGCTGGCAGGATGCGAAACAGCGGGCGGCTTGCGCACGAGCGGCGAAGGTGTGCTGGGTCTCACGTCCGCGTTCCTGAGTGCCGGCGTCCCGGTGGTGGTGTCGAGCCGGTGGGCGGTCGACGATGGCGTGACGGCCGTCCTCATGGCGAAATTTTACGATCGCCTTGCCCGCGGCGAGAGCGTGGCCGCGGCGCTGCGCGGTGCGCAACTGGCCGTGCGGTCCAACGGCCGGACCAGCCACCCTTTCTACTGGGCGGGATTTGCCGTGGTGGGGGACGGCTCGCGCGTCATGCCGCCACTGGCGGTCGAACGCCGGCGCACGGCCTGGCCCATCGCCCTCGGCGGCGCGGCCCTGGCCATCGGCCTTGCCATCATGGCGGCCCGGCGGCGCCGCCCCCATGAGCAACCCCGCGATAGTTCCGCAACTGCCTGACACCCCAAAACCTGTTAAAGTAGTCTCACAGCGCTTTGCCCCTTCCTTCCCGGTCCTTCGAGGGTGAAGTTTGCCTGTGACAACACCCATGTCCGATCCGTCCAAATCAATACGGTTGGATATGTCGTCCGATGACGCCGCGCTCCTGCGCGTGGCCCGGGACGACAGTGATCCCGCACGACGCCGCGATGCGTCCGCGGAGCTTCTGCTCCGCTATCGCGACGCCGTGTACGCGTGGTGTCTGCGCTACACGCGCGACCACGACCGCGCGCTCGATCTGTCACAGGATGTGATGGTGACCGCGTGGGAAAAAATCGGTTCGTTCGAAGGACGCTCGAAGTTTTCGTCGTGGCTTTTCGCGGTCACGCGCAACCGGTGTATCGATGCATCGCGGCGCGTGGATGTGCTCGCGGATGAATCGATCACCGAGATGCATCCCGATCCCGCGCCGCTTCCGGACGAATCGGTGCTGAGCGCCGTGGATGAAGACCGGCTGCTCGCGCTGATTCGCCGCGAGCTCGACCAGGAAGAACAGAAGGCGATCTGGCTGCGCTGTATCGAGCGCATGCCGGTGGAGGAGATTACCGGAGTGTTGAGTGTGTCAGGAGTATCGGGCGCGCGTGCGCTGCTGCAGCGCGCGCGACGCAAGTTGCGGGCCGCCATGGATCGTGACAGTGGGAGGATGATCTGATGAGCCCCAATTGCATCGATGTCGAACGCATCGCGGACGTCGAAAGCTCGCCGGAGCTCAAAAAGCACGTGGACGATTGCCCGCGCTGCCAGAGCCTCTGGCTTTCCTATCAGTCATTCATGACGGCGGATGTATCGGGCGCACCCGGCGCCGATGACGCGCGACGCTCGCTCGAAGCCGTCATTCGTCGCCAGGCAGGACAGGCCGCCCCGGCCCATGCGGCGCCGCGTGCATCACGACTGGCCACACGCCGTCGCGCCGAGCTTTCGTGGCTGCGACCCGGGTTGATCGCGGCGATGGCGGCCATTATCGCCGTCGTGGCGATTTCGGTGTGGCGCGGCAGCTCCGACGAGCCCGTGCTGCGCGGCGGAGCGCAGGCAACCTGGAACCTTCAGGCGCCGCGCGTGTCCGGCATTGCAGTTGTGTTCAAATGGGGTGCAGTGCCCGAAGCCGACGCCTATGAAGTGGAAATCTTTGACGACGCGCTCAACCTCGTTCTGCACAGCGCGTCCGTCACCACGCCGACTATCAGCGTCGATCGCTCCGCTTTCGTCAACATTCAGCCCGGAACCGAGCTCACCTGGCGCGTTCGCGCGCTGCGAGGAGGGGATGTGTTGGCAACGTCGCCCCCGGCGTCGCTGACACTCCAGTAGGGACGCGAGAAAAGTAGTTTCGCCCCCGGCGGCGCGGTAATCGAGCACACCAACACGATTGCCGCGCCGCTTTTTTTTTGTGCGTTGCCCTGTGCCGATCACTCATCGCCTGCGTCCCATCAAAAACAAGAAGGGAGACTCATGAGGATTTCATGGTTGGCGGTGTGCATGCTTTTGGCTGCATCGGTGGCCTCGGCGGACACCCAGGTGTTCTTCACCGATTTCGAGAGCGGGCTTCCCGCGCAGATGACCGCGCCGGGAGCGGCCATCGAGGGCGTTCAGGGTTACGCCAATCTCGGTCCCGTGGGCAACAAGTTCGGCGGAAATCTTCTGCGCTACGCCACCGTGACGCTGTATGACACACAGCTCACCCTCACCGGCCTGCCAGCGCACGACCATCTCTCGCTCGCTTTTCTCGCGGCCATTATTGACTCGTGGGACGGGAC
>DATNGX010000491.1:0-4254 GCA_035605755.1 Candidatus Krumholzibacteriia bacterium | reverse complement strand
CGTGAAGAAACTCTCGCGCGAGCTCACCTACGCGCGGGAGAACGATCGCAATCGTGTACGTGCCACCATCGACTTCGCTTCGCAGTGAGGAGAAGGTGTTTTGAAATTATCACGTTTGATCGTCGGGGCCGTGCTTTCCCTGGCGGCACTGATCGCAGCATGCGGCGACGACGATACCACCAAGCCGGGTGACGTCACGTCACCCGCACCCATCAATGATCTTGCGATCATAGACTCCGGTGACAGCACGCTCACGTTGCATTGGACCGCCACTGGAGATGACGGTCGCACCGGGATCGCGGAGCGCTACCAGCTGCGCCGCTCGAGCTCTCCCATCACTGCTGCCAACTTCGGCTCCGCGATTGTAGTTCTAGATCCGCCCTCTCCCACCGCGGCGGGAACCATCCAGACGTTCTGGGTGGCGGGAGTCGACACGACCCAGGTGACGCACTTCGCCATCAAGGCCGTCGACGAGGCGGGAAATGTGTCGCAGATTTCAAACGATGCCGCGTGGCTGCCGGGGAATGCGCCGCAGCATTTCGTCGTCGATATTCCGCCGTTCAAGGACAACTCGATGTATGAGGAAAGCGATACGCTCAGCAACGGCGCGCTGCCGTACGTTTTCACCGGACGCACGGAGGGGTTGAGCGGCACCGCGTTGCTGCGTCGCGCGCTCGTCGCCTTTGCCATTTCTGACAGCATCCCGGCCGGAGCGGTGATCGACAGCGTGCAGCTCACGATGCGCGTTTCCAAAGTACGAACGAGCGCGTCGCGGGCGACGGCGATTCATCGTGCCACCGCTCTCTGGGGCGAAGGCAATTCGGACTCCGGTGGTGCGGGCGGCGGAGGCGCACCCGCGGCCACCAACGACGCTACATGGGGCTATCGTTTTTTCAAGACGGTGTCCTGGACCACGCCGGGCGGCGATTTCAGCGCCATCGCCAGCGCCACCACCAACCTCGCCGGGCTCGGGTTCTACACATGGAAGTCCGCGCAGATGAAAGCGGACGTGCAGTCGTGGTTGGACACGCCGGCAAATAATTTTGGATGGGTCGTGACGGGCGACGAATCGGGAACCGTGGGAACCGCCAAGCGTCTCGATTCGCGCGAGAACCCGACTTCCGCCAATGTGCCCGTCCTCAAAGTCTTCTATACTGTGCAGTAAGGAGATATCGAACGTGAGTCGCATTTTGAAATTATTGCCCGTGTTGATGGCCGGCGCACTCGCCGCGTGCGGCGGAGTTTCAATCGGCGCGGGCGGCTCGAGCGGAGGCGTGGGAATCGGAGGGGCGATGGGCGAGAGCAGGACCAAGTACACGAGAGATATCGACGAGTGGCACGAAGGCCGGCTGCGCCGTCTCAAGGCGGACGACGGCTGGCTTACGCTTGTCGGCCTGTTCCCGCTTCCCAACGGCACGCACACCTTCGGCTCTGCGAAAGACAACGAGCTCATTTTTCCGGCCGGTTCACCCGAGCACGGCGGAACGCTCGTGGTCGAGGACACGACGGTCACGCTCACGCCCGCAACCGGCGTCACAATGGATGAAGTGGTGCGCTCACCCGAAGGCAAGGTCACGCTCGACGGCGTGCCCGGCGCCATGGCACTGAAGTCCGACCGGAGCGGCCCGCCGTCCAAGATTCAGATGGGCTCGATCCAGTTCTACGTGATCGATCGTCCCGGCAGCATGTATCTGCGCGTCAAAGACGCGAACAGTCCCGTGCGCAAGAATTTCAAGGGCATCGACCGGTATCCGGTGACCAAGAAGTGGCTCTTCGACGCGACGTTCGAACGCTACAACCCGCCGCGGATGATCAAGGTTGCCAATGTCCTCGGCTACGAAGAGAACGTGCAGTGCCCGGGTGTGGTCGCGTTCGAGAAGGATGGCAAGACGTACCGTCTCGAGGCGCTGTCGCTGGACGAGGGCGAGCTCGAGATCATCTATGGCGACGCAACCAGCGGACACACCACCTACGGAGGCGGCCGCTTCATCTATGTCGCGGTGCCCGAAGAAGGCGACCAGACGGTGATCGACTTCAACAAGTCGTACAATCCACCGTGCGTGTTCACCGAGTTCGCGACGTGCCCGATCCCGTCGCGCGAGAATATTCTCCCCTTCAAAGTGGAAGCCGGCGAGAAGATGTACGGAGATCCGGTGCACCATTCGGGAACGAGCCAATAGCTAGATGACTCGCTTACTTCGCCCCTTCGTAATCGTGCTTGGTTGCTCGATGGTGGCAGCCCTGTCGGGCTGCTATGTTCAATCGATTCAGCCGGCGTACACGGAGAAGACCATGGCGTACGACCCCGAGCTCGTCGGCACGTGGGTTTCGGATGAGGACGAAGAGTACGTCTTCACCATGAGCGACACCACGCGCGGGATGTACACGCTGGTGAGCGACCAGGAGGGCTCGGAAGCGCGCTTCGGAGCGGTGCTGTTCCAGCTCAATGGTGCGGCGTTTCTCGACATCTATCCCGAGGCGCCGGAAACCGAAAACACGTTCTACATGGATCATCTGCTGCGCGTGCACAACATCCTGCGCGTCGAGATGGACGCCGATACGCTGTGGGTGCAGGACTTCGACGCCGAATGGCTGCACGATGCCATCAATGCCAAGAAGGTACGCATCGCGAACGTGCCGCTGGAAGGCGCCATTCTGCTGACGGGCTCCACCGCCGAGCTGCAGTCATTCGTGTCCAAGTACGCCAAGTCCAGGGACGCGTACTCGGAACCCGCAAAATTTGTCCGTACAAATTAACGGTCGCGCCGTAAGGGGCCACGCCCCGTTCCGTCCAAGCCTCCAAGCCTGGAGGCTCTTCATGAAACGCCTGTTGCTCACGCTCGCTGTGGTGGTCGTTACGGGTCGCGACGCCGCGGCTCAGTCCTGGGTCAATCTGACGCCGGTGGCGGGCACCGCACCGGCCGGCCGCTGGAATGCCTCGGCGATTCATGATACCGCCCACAACCGCATGGTTGTGTTCGGCGGCTTCTCCTCCGGTTATCACAACGACATCTGGGGCTTCGACCTTGCGACCAACACGTGGACCAATCTGACACCGGCGTCGGGACCGGCGCCGGCGCCCCGCAAGACACCCGCCAGCATTTATGACCCGGACAACCACCGCATGGTGACGTGGTCGGGCCAGGGTGTGGGTGCGTTCTTCAATGATGTGTGGGCGTTCGATCTCAACACCAATACGTGGTCGCAATTCACGCCGACGGGTGGGCCGCCCCAGATTCGTTACGGTGTCGGCTACACGTGGGACCCGCTGGCGAAAGAGCTGGTCACCTTCGCCGGCTTCACCAATCTCGGCCGTTTCGACGACGTGTGGCGATTCAAGCCCACGACGTCGGCCTGGAACAATGTGTCGCCCGGATCGGGGCCCCTGGCGCGTTGCCTGCACGCCGCGACGTACGACGCGCACAACCATCGCATGATCATGTACGCGGGCCAGAACAATTCCGGCCCGCTCGACGACATCTGGTTTCTCGACCTCGACACCAACACGTGGACGCAGCTCAATCCCGCCACCAAACCGAGCGCGCGCTTTTTTTCTCCCGTCGTGTACGACACCAAGAACCATCGTGTGACGATGTTCGGCGGCCAGGGGCTGTTGGGATTCAATGCCGAAGCGTGGGTGTTCGATCTGTGGACGAACCGGTGGACGCAGCTCACGCCGTCCGGAACCGCGCCGTCGCAGCGCGCCGGTTCCGCGGCCATCTACGACGGTGCCCACGATCGCATGGTGATCTTCGGCGGCAATGACGGCGTTGTGAAGAACGACGTGTGGGCCGTGGCGAATCTCTCCAGCACGGCGACGCATGTGGGCCCGCCGTCATCCACGCTCGAGCTTCGTAATTTTCCCAATCCGTTCAATCCCGAGACCACCATCGAGTACGCGCTGCCATCCGCGGGCCACGTGCGTCTGCGTGTGTATGACGCGCGCGGTGCGCTGGTGCGAACGCTCGTGGACGGGACAGAGCCGCACGGTGCGCACCGTGTCACCTGGGACGGCAGCGGCAACTCCGGCAACCGGGTCGCATCGGGCGTGTATCTGTTGCGTATCGAGTCCGCCGGCGCAACGCGCACGCAGAAAATCACACTGCTGAAGTAGGGGTCGCAACGGCACGAACTGCCGGGTCTCACCCACCATACGGGGCTTGCTCCTCAGCGCGCCTGGCGCTACTCTCCCTCATCAGCCTTCATGCTCCCTTGCCCGCCCTCGCTCTCCGGGGCATGGGCATTGCAGTTTCC
>DATNGX010000490.1:0-2798 GCA_035605755.1 Candidatus Krumholzibacteriia bacterium | reverse complement strand
CACCGCCACCGCGACGTTCGCCGCCACCGCCGCCGCCACGACGACCACCGCCGCCGCCGCCGCCGAAGCCGCCGCCGCCACGAGGACCGCCGCCGCCGCCACCGCCACCGGTGCGCTCACGCTCCTGCGCCTCGTTCACCTTGATGGTGCGGCCGTCGAGCTCCTGCCCGTCCATTGCCGCCATCGCGTCCATCGCGTCCTTGGGATTCGCGAAAGAAACGAAACCGAACCCGCGGGAGCGGTCAGTCTCGCGATCTTTGATCACCTTCGCTTCGAGGACTTCACCAAACTTTTCAAATGCGCGCCGGAGCCCCTCGTCGGTGGTGTTCCAGCTCAAGCTTCCAACAAACAGTTTCTTAGACACGATACTTTCTCCTTTGAACGTTCCCGCGATGCGAGGCTCCCAATCAAAACAGGATTCTCATCCGACGAGAATCTCCGCACCATCGGACACACTACTCGCGAGCATACTTCATACCCGGGGGGTAGTCCACAAGGCATTTGTTGCCGGGTATTTCAGCGCGAACGGACGAGGATGGGCGTGGGGTAGGTGCCCGTAAAGCAGGCATGGCAAAAATCGCCGGGCTCGCCGAACTCGCTGGCGACCGCATCCAGCCCTTCGTGCGACAGGTACGCGAGCGAGGTGGCGCCGACATGCTTCGCAATCTCCTCGATCGACTGGTGTGCCGCCACCAGCTCGGCTTTCTCGGGCGTGTCGATCCCGTAGTAGCAGCATCCGACGATGGGAGGTGACGCTATACGCACGTGCACCTCGATCGTGGCGGGGTCGACGCCGGCTTCCCGGGCCGCATCGCGCACCATGCCGATCAAGCTGCGCAGCGTGGTGGAGCGCACGAGCGAATCATCGACAATCACGAACTTGCGATACTGGCGCAGAAGCGATTGCATCACGGTGAACTTGAGACGCACCAGGTCTTCGCGATTGGCCTGCCCCGCGATCTGGAATGTGCGCGGGATGTACGGATTGCGCAGCAGGAGCTCGCGCAGCGGAAGACCGCTCTCGCCCGCGTAGCCGCTGGCGGCATAGCGGCCCGAATCGGGCACCGGCACCACGACGGCATCCTTGACCGGGTGCTCGCTCGCCAGCCGCCGGCCGAGCAGGTGGCGGAAGTGGCCGACTTCCTTGCGGTCGGTGAACACACGGCTGTCGGGACGAGCGAAATAAATCGCCTCGAAGATGCACTGCTGCCGCGGCTCTTTCGTGGGCACGGCCTGGAAGTGCGTGCGGCCGCCGTGAATGTCGAAGCGGATGACTTCGCCGGGATACACTTCGCGCTCGATCTGCGCATCGTGCTCGTGAAAGGCGCACGACTCCGAGGCGAATACCACCGCGTCGCGCCACTTCCCGAAATAGAGCGGACGGAAGCCGTGCGGATCGCGGTACAGATAGAGCTCGGTCAGCGTCATGAGACATCCCGAATACGCGCCGGGTGTGGTCTCCATGAGCCCGCGAATTCCCGCCACCAGGTCGCCGCCGTTCTGGCGCGCGCCGTGCAGAATTTTTTTCAGGATCACTTCGCCGTCGTTGCCGGAGAGCATGACGGTTCCGTTTTTTTCCAGATTCTGAATCTCACTCTGCAATAGAGGCAGATCGCCGTTGGTGGCGTTGGAGTAGAAACCGTCGAGGAGAGTCATCCAGTGCGGCTGCGCGGAAATGGCGTCGGTGCCGCCCGCGGTGGCATAGCGCGTCTGCGCGATGGCGATCAGCGGCTTGATCCTGGAGAAGTGCTCGCGGCGTTCCTTGGTAAACACCTGTGACACCAGGCCGCGATCCTTGAAGTGGTCGAACTTGTGGCCGTTGCTGTATGTGCAGCCGAAATTCTCCTGGCCGCGGTGCTGCAGATTGAAGCCCTGCAGGCCAAAGAACTTTTCCAGCGCCGGATCCCACTTGGTCGCGCAATAGCCGAGAACTCCGCACATGGTTTTATTGATCTTTCGGAAAAGGAAAGGTCAGCTCGTGGCCCCGGCGAACTTGACGGCCCGCCCATGCGATGCTATTACCAGAGCGGCAAAGATAGGGCGGGACAAGGGAGTTTGCAAGTCCGTCGCTCCTATCGCCTTCCGTGAAACCCGACTTTCCACCGCCGGCCGCCGCCTGACGTGCACTTTTTCCGTTCCTTCACACTGACGATGTCGCTCTTCGCGATCACGTGCCTCGCGGCTTCCGCGCGCGCGCAGGCACCGGCAACCGGCACCATCGTGGGACACGTCAAGGACGCCAGGAACGGCGAGGTGCTCACCTTTTGCAACGTCGTGTTCGGCACCGTGAACGCCGGGACCATGAAGGGAATCGGCGGCGTCCTCACCGACATGCGCGGCAACTACGTGCTGCGCCCCATTCCCGTGGGCACATATCGCGTGGTCATCTCGCGCATCGGCCACAAGAGCTTCGAACGCGACAGTGTCACGGTGAGCGAAGGCGATACCACGCGCGTCGACGCGGCGCTCGAGCCGGCGCCGGTGCGCGTCAATCCCGTGGTGGTGACCGCCACGCGCACCGAGCAGACGGCGCGCATGGCGCCGGCGAGCGTGGCGGTGGTGGATCAGGAAGATATCGAGAGGAAGGCGCCCGCCACGTTCGATCAGGCCATCGAAGGGGTGGGGGGACTGAACGCGTTTCGCACCACCGGGATTTCGGTGCAGTCGATGCAGATTCGCGGAAGCTCGGATGTGGCCGGCGGCGGGGTGGGCAATCGTGTGCTGTTGCTCGTCGACGGGCGCCCCGCGCTGACGTCGGATTCCGGCGGTGCCTTCTGGAGTCTCGTGCCCACGCAGTT
>DATNGX010000489.1:0-7827 GCA_035605755.1 Candidatus Krumholzibacteriia bacterium | reverse complement strand
CGCGGGCAGCGTGATGATGGCGCGCGCTTCGCGCGGAATCGCGTTGTGTGCGTTGCCGCCGTCGACCTTGTCGATGCGAATCTCATCCCCGGCCGCGCGCAGAACACGGGCGAGCAGGCGGATGGCATTGCCGCGCTGATGCTGGATCTCCATCCCGGAATGACCGCCCTTCAAGCCCGTCACCGCAATCTCGACCGTACGCCCACCGCGCGCCGGCGCCTCGCCCTCGACCGGGAGCTTGAACACGGAGTTGCCGCCGCCGGAGCAGCCGATGTAGATGGCGTAGAGCTCCTCACTGTCCAGGTTCAGCATGCGCCGTCCGCTCACCAGTGACGGGTCGAGCTGGGCCGCGCCGGTGAGACCGGTTTCCTCGTCCATGGTGACCAGCAACTCGAGCGGACCGTGCACCACGGAGGGATCGTCCGCCACCGCGAGCGCCGCCGCGAGACCGATGCCGTTATCGGCGCCGAGCGTTGTGCCCTTCGCCTTCAGCCAGTCGCCGTCGCGCTGGAGCTCGATGGCATCGCTGGAAAAATCGAACGACACGCCGGCGTTCTTCTCGCACACCATGTCCATGTGCGCCTGCAGCACCAGCACCGGGGCTTTGTCGTGGCCCTTCGTCGCGGGCACCGCGATCACCACGTTGCCAATCTGGTCGACACGGGTCGCAAAGTTTCGCTCTTTCGCCCACGCCAGGAGGTGCTCGCGGATTTTTTCTTCGTGACGCGAGGGCCGCGGGATGGTGCGGATCTTGTCGAAATGGTTCCAGAGGTGACGGGGCTCCAGATTCTGGATGGACATGGGAGTTGCCTTTCTCGGGTTGAGCCTGAATTGGCGGCAGCTACTCTAACACAATTTGATCGCGAAGCAAAAACACCCGCCGTGCCCTGCGGCACGACGGGTGTTGCGTTGCGGCGCCATGTTGCGCGCGATCAGAACGGGTCCGGAATCGTCACTTCCTGACTCAGAATGACCTGGATGGCGAGCCATGCGCGCCAGTCGAAGATCATCGGATCGTCGACGCGGGGCGACGGCGTGGTCGAACCGTTGTTGATCGTGAAGGTGAGCACGGGATTCTGCCCGGCGACGAAGTCGTCGAGCGCCTGGTTGACGAGATCCACACCCGGCTTTTCGAGGGTGGCGGGAATCTTCTTCCCCAGCGCGGCCTCGACCGACTGCGACGTGTAATTCAGGATGGTCTGCGTGTTGCCGTTGTACGTCACGGTGATCTCACCCGAGATATCCCAGTCGTGCGCCTGATTGAAGCTCGACACACCGTAGTGCATGGAGGTCATGTGCGCGCTCTTGAGGTCGCTGTCGTCGTAGCCGTTGTCATTCAGGATATCGCGGACCTGCTCGCCCACATCGAGCGTGGCGGATTTCGTCCACGACGAGTTGGTCTCGTTCTGCGCAAAGTCGGCCACGGTCTCGCCGGTCGCAACCAGCTCGACGACTTTGTCATCCAGACATCCGCCCGATAGGGCGGACACAACGAACGCGGCGAGCAGCGAGTTCCAACTCTTCGTGTTCATATTGTGTCCCCTTACTCCGCGTGCCCTACGTTGCCCAACGCCAGCCCGAAGGAAAAGTTGTTTGTGTTGGCAAAATTGTAATCGGCCCACAAATGGCCGATGAGAAAATTGAAGCCCGCGCCGACGGTGAAGCGCATGTCGTTTCCGCCATCGAGAGAAATGTCCTGCAGATCGCCGTTGGTATCTTCGTAGGAGATGTCGGCATCGAAGCTTTCCCACGCCACGCCGGCATACGGCTCGAAGGTGAGAAAGCCGAGGGGCGCGCGCTTGCTCGCCTGCAGGCTGATCGACATCGCTTTTGTGTTCACGAAGTCGCCGCCCTGGCCGTTGTCGCCCACGGTGACGCGCTGCCACATCGCGCCCACGGCGAGGTCGAGCAGCGGCTTCTCTCCCATGTACTGCGAAAGGCTGTGACGTCCACCGATGCCGAACAGATCGATCTTGCCCACATCGGAATCGCTCTGGTCGAATGCAATCCAGCGCACCAAAGCTTCCGTTCCCATGATGGCGCCGATGCGCAGCTGTGGCACCACCAGCCCGAACGAATTCAAATCGAGGCCGCCCGGGAACGCGAATTGCGCGCCGCCGCCGCCGGAAACGGTGACAGCGGTGCCGTCACCGACCACGGTCGGCACCGACTGCGGATCGTCGGGGGTAAATCCATTTTCGGGCGTGGCCATGAAGGTCTTGTCTTCGTCTTCGAAGATCACACCCATCACCGGAGCTTCGAGTGAAATATGAAAGCTTGCTCTCGGAATGAATGCGGAATAACCGAACGAGCTGTTGAGGGCGGCGCCGAATGCGTTGGCGAGCGGCTGCAGATAACCAACCGCGTTGGGGCCGCTGTAGACGGAGACCTGATTCTGGACCGCGGTGTCGGCGAAGGCAGGAAGTACAGGAAAGAGCGACAGCGCGAATCCCAGAACAAGTGCCCGCGTGGTTCGGACCTGCGGGGGCATGGACGTCCTCCAGATGGTGGGATAACTGCGACGGGATTTATGGAGCGCAGCCTAGCAAACGCCCGCGGCGCGGCGCAAGTGGACGGTAAACGCTACAAACGGGCGCGGCTTCGCATCTGCATGGGCTGGCCGGTGGCCGCCACCAGACTGCGCCACAGATAACTCTCGGGATGAATATGCCGGCGTCCGCGCACGGTGAGCGCAATGGGAACGTGCGTGTAGATGCCGTGCCACAGCCCGATCACGACATCCGTCTTCCCCGCCATGCCGGCGTGCACCGCGTTGCGCGCCAGGTTGTCGCAGAAAATGGCATCAGACGCGTTGGCTTCCACGCTCCGGATCATGTAGCTCGGGTCGATGTATTTCATCGCGAACAACAAACCGCGCTCCTTGAGGAAGCGGCTGATCTCATCGCGCAGGAAAATGCCGATGTCGTGTGGCACCACGTTTCCCGATGCGTCGTATTCCCTGGGCTGATTGGGAAAGAACTGCTGTCCGGCGCCTTCCGCCACCACGATGACGGCGTGACCGTGACGGTCGAGGCGCTTGCCGAGACAATCCAGCAGGCCGCCCTCGCCGTAGAGGTCGAACGGAACTTCGGGCACGAGGCAGAAGTTGACCTGCACGCTGGCCAGACACCCGTACGCCGCGATGAATCCCGAATCGCGCCCCATCACGCGCACGAGGCCCACGCCGTTCATGGTGCCGGTGGCTTCCACGTGCGCGCCGTCGATGGCCTGGCGAACGACTTCCACGGCGGTGTCGAAACCGAACGTTTTGTAGACGAAAGGAATGTCGTTGTCGATGGTCTTCGGAATGCACACCACCGCGATCTTCTCGCCGCGCTTCTTCACCTCTGCGGCGATGGCCTGTGCGCCGCGTAGCGTCCCGTCGCCACCGATGCAGAACAGGATGTCGATCTTCATCTCCACGAGCCGGTCCACCAGAACCGTGGCGTCTTCCGCGCCGCGCGATACGCCCAGCGCCGAACCACCTTCCTTCTGGATGGTGCGTACGAATTCGTAGGTGAGCGGCACGGTCTCGTGGCCGTGCACCGGGTTCATGCCGCGGAAGCCGTAGCGGAACCCGACGATGTCCCGCACGCCGTACTGGAAGTACAGCTCGAGCACGAGCGAGCGCAGCACATTATTGACACCCGGCGAAAGTCCGCCGCACGTCACCACCGCGGCGCGCGTGTTCACCGGGTCGAAGAAAATGTTCTCACGCGGGCCGGCGCGCTCCAGGAAGAGCTCGAGGTCGAAGTCCTCGCGGCGCTCGCCGGCAATCTTGTAGAGCACCTTGGTGCCGTCGGGCACGAAGTGCGCCAGGCCGTCTCCCACATGCGTGGACAGGCCGAGCGGTGACGGCACCGTGCACGGTCCCAGGGTGGATACGTCGAATTGTTGGGGTGTAAGCCGGTTGGCCATGTCCGCTCGTCTATTAATATTCTCCACCGCGCGGAGGCTTGCCGAGGCGCGGTAACTACAATTAATAAGAGCGAAACGGAACTCCCGTCCATGATTATTCGCGGGTTACTTGCCGGACGCCCGAACCAGGAGAACCGGCACCGAGGCGCGGTGGCGCACCGGCTCGATGGTGCTTCCGAGGAGGAGGTCCTTGAACAGGCGGTGGCCGTGCGTCGTCATGGCGATCAGGTCGCAACCGGTGGTCTCAGCGGCCTTGAGGATCTCGGCCGGTGGATCGCCGGCGGCGAGCTGAGCGGACACCGTGAGACCCCTCGCCCGGAGCTCTCCCGCGATGCGCTCGAGGTACTCGCGGTCGGCTTTCATCTCCTCCGATTCGGCGAGCTTGAGCTTCTCGAAGTTGCGCGCCACGAAGCCGTCGGCCACGTGCACGAGCAGAAGCTCGGAGCCGCACAGTCGGGCCAGATCCGCGACGTGCGGAACCAGTGCCCCGTCGGCGGGGCCATTCTCCAGGGCGACCAGAATGCGTTTGTACATCTCCCCTCCTAGAACAACTTCAGGACGAGGTCGGTGAGACCGAAGGTATCGGCGAGCAGCTTGCCGTTGAGAATGATGATGATGACCGCCGTCGTCCAGGCCAGCACGTTGACCCACATCGGATTGGCGAACGAGCCCATCTTGTGCCTGTCGCTCGTGAAGAGAATGAGCGGCACGACTGCAAACGAGAGCTGCATGCTGAGGATCACCTGGGAGAGCACGAGCAGCTTTGCCGTCCCACCTTCGCCGTACAGCGCCGTAATAATGACGGCCGGCACGATGGCGATGGCGCGCGTGATCAGCCGGCGCAGCCACGGACGCAGACGTATGTTCAAAAATCCTTCCATCACGATCTGACCCGCGAGCGTTCCGGTGAGAGTCGAGTTCTGCCCCGACGCGAGGAGCGCCAGCGCGAACACACCGCTCGCCAGCGGTACGCCCAGCATGGGCGAGAGCAACCTGAACGCGTCCTGGATCTCGGCCACCTCGTGATTGCCGCGGCTGTAGAACGTCGCCGCGCTCACGATGAGAATCGCGGCATTGATGAACAACGCGCACATGAGGGCGGTGGTCGAGTCGATGGTGGCGAACTTGATCGCCTCGCGCTTTCCTTCCTCGGTCTGCTCGTACTTGCGCGTCTGCACGATCGATGAGTGCAGGTAGAGGTTGTGCGGCATCACGGTGGCACCCAGGATACCGATCGCCACGTACAGCATCTGCGTGTTCTTGAGAATCTCCGCGCGGGGCAGAAATCCGGAGAGGACTCCGCTCAGGCTCGGTCGCGAGAAGATGATCTCGGCCAGAAAACACGCGCCGATGGTGACGATGAGCGTGATCACGAGCGCTTCGATCCAGCGGAAGCCTTTGTTCTGGAGGTACATGACCGCCAGCACATCGAGCGCCGTAATGCACACGCCCCACATGAGAGGGATACCGAACAGTAGATTGAGCGCAATGGCGGAGCCGATCACTTCGGCCAGGTCGCACGCGCAGATGGCGATTTCGCACAGAATCCACAGCCCGATGGCGGTGGGCTTCGAATAATGGTCGCGGCACGCCTGCGCGAGATCGCGCCCGGTCACGATGCCGAGCTTCGCGCACAAAGACTGCAAGAGGATCGCCATCAGGTTGGAAAGCAGGATGACGGAGAGCAGCGTGTAGCCGAACGCGGAGCCGCCGGCGAGGTCGGTGGCCCAGTTGCCGGGATCCATGTAGCCGACGGCGACGAGATAGCCGGGCCCCGAGAAGGCGAGCAGCTTTCTCCAGAAACCGAGATTCTTCGGCACCGCAATGGAGCGGTGCACTTCTGCGAGGCTTGGGCTTCCGGGTGCGAGTCGCCAGCCCACGCGATGGCGCTTGCTGTCGTCGGGATGGGTGTTCATACAGTCACCCGCACATCCGCGGCGGCATCGCGGCCGATCGAGAATTCGTGTTTGTCGACGCGCACCACGAGCGAGCCGCCGAACGGCTCCACGCGGATGACGTCGACGCCTGTTCCCGGGTACAAACGTCGCTCGCCGAGATAACGAAGAAGCTCGGGATCACGGTCACTGACTTCGATCACCTTCACCGATTCGCCCGCCCCGACGCTATCAAGTGAACGCGCTGGCGCGCGTTTTACGGTTCCATCGCGCGCCGGAATGGGTGCGCCGTGTGGATCGACGGTGGGAAAACCGAGCGCACTTTCGATGCGGTCCTCGAGGTCCTCGGAGATGACGTGCTCGAGCTTCTCCGCCTCTTCGTGCACGCGGTCCCAGGGGACACCCAGCGCCTCAGCCAGATACTTCTCGATCAAGCGGTGATGCCTGACCACCTCGGCCGCCGCCATCTCGCCGGCGCGGGTGAGGCGCACGCCCTGGTAGGGCTCGTGGGTCACGAGGCGCAGCTCGGCCAGTTTCTTGATCATCGCCGTCACCGAGGGGGCGGCCAGCGACATGCGCTCGGCGATCACGGATGTGGTGGCACGGTCCTCCCGCTCAAGGATCTCGAAGATGGCCTTGAGGTAGTTCTCCATGGATTGGGTCAGGGGGCCGCCCTTCCACGTGTGCCGGAAAGAATTAGTCATAGCTAAACCCGACTCTATTGCATGACTCATTCCGAGGTCAACCCTCGGGCCAAGATTTTTTGGAACCGAATCCGTTCCGGGCTCGTCCTACCTCCAAACACGGACACATCCCCACGCCGTGCCCTATCAACCAGCCGGCCGGAACCAACGGCCGCCCGCTCATGATCCGAGGAGGATCCGATGCACCGGCCTGGGTTATTTCAACTTGCCCCTCTGTGGCTTGCCGCCACACTGACCGTTCCGGTTGCCCCCGCTTTCGCCGCGGACAACGCGGCCAACTCGGCCGTCGACCCCGCCGCCACCCAGTTCGAGCCCAACCGCGTGCTCGCCTTCGACATTCCGAAGCTTGCGGAAAAGATCAAGGTCGACGGCAAGCTCGACGAGGCGGCATGGGCGACCGCGAAGAAGCTCACCAATTTCTGTGAAGTGGATCCGGGCGACAACTGCGCACCCGCGGTGAATACCGAAGCGTACGTCGCCTATGACGCGGACTACCTGTACGTGGGCTTCCGCTGCCACGACGACAACATGGGAGCACTCCGCGCCACCATCACCGACCGTGACCGCATGTACGCGGACGACTGGGTCGGTGTCTTCATCGATACCTTCAAAGACCAGCAGAACGGCTACGAGCTGTGCGTGAACGCGAAGGGCATCCAGGGTGATCTGCGCCGCAGCGGTAACAACGAAGATTCCAGCTTCGATCTGGTGTGGTACTCGGGTGGGCAGATCAACCCCGATGGCTGGACGGCGGAGTTCGCGATTCCATTTCGCAGCCTTCGCTTCCCCAACAACGACGGCCAGGCCTGGGGCATTCATCTTTTCCGCAACCGCCCGCGCGCCACGCGCGCGCAAATGTCGTGGGCGCCGCTCTCGCGCGATGAGAACTGCTTCTTCTGCCAGGCCGGCACCATGAGTGGAATTCAGGGCGTCAACCAGGGCAAGCACTTCGAGCTGCTTCCCTACGTGCTGGCCAGCCAGGAAGGCAACCTGAACGGCAGCGACGACTCGGATTTCAAATGGGACAACGACAAGGCGGACGGACAGGCGGGCGTGGGATTGAAGTACGGCATCACGACCAATCACACCATCGACCTCACGTACAACCCGGACTTCAGCCAGATCGAATCCGACGCCACCCAGATCGACGCCAACCGCACGTTTGCTCTGTCGTATCCGGAGAAGCGGCCCTTCTTCCAGGAAGGCGCCGACATGTTCTCGTCGTGGATCTCGGCCGTGTACACGCGTTCGATCAACGATCCCATCCTCGCCGGCAAGCTCACCGGCAAACAGGGCAAGAACACCGTCGC
>DATNGX010000488.1:0-6130 GCA_035605755.1 Candidatus Krumholzibacteriia bacterium | reverse complement strand
TAGGTATTTCGGCCGGCGCGCGCGTCGCGAGGTCTTTTGAATACCTCGCTCGCACGATCGCACTTTCAGGTCGTTCGCAGGAAAAATCTTTTCTTGTGAAAAGAATGTCTTTGACGGGTTTTTGAAATCACTTTTTCTGATTGCCACATCGCGCGCAGCGGAGTGCGTGGTTACTGCTTCTGCTTCCATCTGATCGTCGTTCTTGTAATTTTGATTTCTTTCGACACAGCGAACGAGATCTCGCAATAGATCGCAAATCACGCAGTCAAAAAAGCTCCATGTATATTTGCACACAAGCTCCTCCCTAAACCCGAACACGGAGGTTCTGCGGTGCATCATGAAGATCAAATCATTGCCGAACAGTTGCGGACACTGAATGACGCGGAATTTCATCATCAGTTCGAAACGATTGTGAGCGTCGAGCTGGCCGCGACTATCAAGGTTCTTCACTTCATCAACGATCTCGATCGGCGCAAGTCGTTCCTCGAGATGGGCTACAGCTCGGTACTCGACTACTGCGTACGCAAGCTCGGGTACTCACGATCGGGCGCTGGCCGCCGGATCCAGGCCGCACGCTGTGCGTATCGACATCCGGAAGTATTCGGCATGTTGAGAGCGCGCGAGCTGAGTGTCGGAATGGCGGCGCTCATCGAAGGCATTCTGACGGACGACAACAAAGATGAAATTTTGCCCCGCATTCGGGGCGTGAGTCATCGGGAGATCGAACGTGTGGTCTCCGAGTATCGGCCCCCGGTGGCGCTGCGTGATCGGTTTCATTTCGTGCAGGTGCCGGTGCCGGCTCCGAAGAACGCCGATGCCGAGTTCTTTGGGCGGCAGTGCAGGCGGTCCCTCCCGGAGGAGTGGCGTCAGCCCATGGAGGAAAAGGTATATGTGCAGTTCCTGGCCGACGAGGAGTTCATGAAGCTCTTCGAGGAAGTCCGGAATTTGATGCCGGATGGTGGAGAGCAGAACATCGCCGATGTCATGCGACGAGTGCTGGCTGAGTATCGCGATCGTCACAGCCCGGCGGCGAGACACGCGCGGCGCGAGGCGAAAAACGGATCAGCACGTCTTGAGTCCCAACGTTGGGAGTGCGATTCCACCCAATCCCGACACATTCCGGATGAAATTCGGGACAAGGTCTTTGTGAGAGACGGAGGACAGTGCTCTTTCGTCGCGGCAGATGGAACGCGATGTCAGTGCTCGAAGGGGCTTCAAGTCGACCACATCCAACCGTTCGCGGCAGGAGGAACGCACGACCCGCAGAATCTGAGGTTGCTTTGCGGGGCACACAACAGGCTCGCGGCAGAGCGGACAATGAGGAAGCACGTCATGCAGCCATTCTGGAGAAGACAATAGACCCGGCTGGAAAAAGCCACGGTCCGGGCGCAACCGTCACAAATACGACGGCCGGCGTCGCCACGAGTGCAACGCCGGCCGCGGAAGACAATAACGGAAGAGCTACTTGTTCGAGTAAGCGATTCCCTCGGGATCCGCGCCACACGAGAACGTGCGCAGGACTTTGTGCGCGGCAAGGTCCACCACCGAAACACTGGCGCCTTCGCTGCAGGCAACGTAGCCGATCTTGTCGGTGTCGCCGAACGCCATGCACACGGGGAAGTCTCCCACTTCGAAGCGCGTCGTCTCCGCGCGCTTGGCGCGGCTGAAAATGGCGAGACGATCGGCCACGGCGAGGGTGACAATCACCTGGCTGCCGTCGCCGTTGAAATACACCTGCATCGGGTTGCCGATGCACGGCAGCTGCGCGACGCGCCGGCGCGACGCGATGTCGATCACGGCAATGGTCTGCGACACACGGTTCGCCACCCACAATTCCTTTCCATCCGGCGACACCGCGAGACCTTCGGGATTGTTGCCGCTCATGATCATTCGTTCCATCTCGCCCTTGGCCACGTCGAGCACGGGGAGCGATCCGTCGAACGAGCTCGACGCAAAGATCAACTTTTCGTCGGGTGTGATCGCGATATTCTCGACCGAATCCACACTGAACTTGAATACGCGCGACACCTTCATCTCCGCGAGATCGATTTCCACCACGGCGCGATTGGGCGCGCACGTCGCGTAGAGTTTGGAGTTGTCGTGCGACAGCACCAGTCCGTGGGGCTGGATATAGGGAGAGAGATTCAGCGTCTGGGAGACGGTGCGCTGATCGACGTCGATGACCTGGATGGTGTTCTTGACACCCTTGGCGTCGCCAATATAGGCGTGTTTTCCGTCCGCCGAGACCGCCACCACGTGCGGCTCGCCGGCCGCTTTGACCTCGAACTCCATGGTGCCCTTGTCGGCGTCATAGACCTGCAGGGCCGCGCGGCCCTTCGAAACCACGAACACGCGCCCGCCGGCGTGGGCGGGGACGTTCGCGCAAACTACGAGCAACGCGCCCAAAACTGCACGAAACATTGAGTTTGTTCCTCCCGGGGTGGTCAAAGGAAAGCTGGTGGACGGAACAATTATACAGCGAGTGCGGCCACTCGTGCCGTGGTTTCGTGGGCCCGGTCCGGCTTGCAGGCGAGGCCCGTCATACATATAATAGAGGAGCTTTTCCGGCGCAGTGTATGCATCCGCCGGAGGGACAACAGTATACAACTTCCGAGCGCTGGGAAATGGCCCCGCCGGGCCCGAACCAGGCCATCTAAGGGAGCTCAAAGCCGATGATTACCGTAACGGATCGTGCCGTGCAGGCGATTCGCGACTGCATCCTCGCCGAGAACAAGACGATCGACAGCGCCTACCTGCGCGTGGCGGTCAAGGGCGGCGGCTGCTCGGGTCTGATGTACAATCTTTCCGTCGATGACGCCGCGTCGGACACCGACCTCGTCATCCAGAGCGGGGACGTCCGCATCGCCGTCGACAAGAAGAGCAAACTCTTCCTGCTTGGTCTCACGCTGGACTACACCACCGGACTCAACGGAAAAGGCTTCGTGTTTTC
Source organism: Candidatus Krumholzibacteriia bacterium (assembly GCA_035605755.1). Taxonomy (GTDB): domain Bacteria; phylum Krumholzibacteriota; class Krumholzibacteriia; order WVZY01; family JAKEHA01; genus JAKEHA01. Next base: position 3,180 of record DATNGX010000488.1, on the reverse strand, counting down.
GAATCCGAACGCGAAAGCCACCTGCGGTTGCGGCGAATCGTTTACCGTGTAACGCGGGTTACACATGCTTCGCGAAGGGCGCTGGCAGCGTTGCCGGCGCCCTTTTTGTTTGCCTTTGACGCGGGCCAAGTCCGCGCGTATCATTCCGTTGCTTCACAATTCTGCTTTCAACCATACCCCCGTTGAAGGAGTCGTCCCATGCCTTTCAAACTGCCGCCGCTCCCTTATGCGTACGACGCTCTGGAGCCGCACATCGACGCCAAAACGATGGAGATCCATCACACCAAGCACCATCAGGCCTACATCGACAACGCCAACGCCGCGCTGGAAAAACACCCCGACCTGGCGAGCAAGTCTGTCGAGGAGCTCCTGGGCAACCTCAATGCCGTGCCCGAGGACATCCGCCCGGTCATTCGTAACCACGGTGGCGGCCACGCCAACCACACGCTGTTCTGGACCGTGCTCAAGAAAGACGCCGGCAAGCCGTCGGGCGATGTCGCCGCTGCCATCGACAAGGCCTTCGGCAGCTTCGACACGTTCAAGACGCAGTTCGAGACCGCGGCCAAGTCGCGCTTCGGCAGCGGCTGGGCGTGGCTCTCGGTGAAGAAGGACGGCGGACTCACCGTCACCTCGACGCCCAACCAGGACTCGCCGCTCTCCGAAGGGCTGACGCCGATTCTCGGTCTCGACGTGTGGGAACACGCCTACTACCTCAAGTACCAGAACAAGCGACCCGACTATGTGGCCGCGTTCTGGAACGTGGTGAACTGGGACGAAGTCGCGCGCCGCATGAAGGACGCGAAGTAGGTGGGACATGACGGAGCTGGCCCAGAAACATTGCGTGCCGTGCATGGGCGGCGTTCCGCCGCTCAAGGCGCAGGCGCTGCGTGATCTCGCGTCGCAGCTCGGCGGTAACTGGCGCGTGGTCGAGGAGCATCACCTCGAGAAATCGTACGAGTTCCCCGATTTCAAAGAGGCGCTCGCGTTCACCGATCGCGTGGGAGCCATCGCCGAGAGCGAAGGGCACCACCCGGATATTCATCTGGGCTGGGGCAAGGTCACGCTCACGATCTGGACGCACAAGATCGACGGTCTCACCGAAAGCGATTTCATTCTCGCGGCACGTGCGGACACAGCGTACACCGCATGAAGTTCGCGACCGAGCTGCCCGTGCGCTTCGGTGAGATCGACCAGGCGGGTGTCGTCTACTACCCGCGTTTCTTTCATTATTTCCACCAGGCCTTCGAAGAATGGTTCCGCCAGGCGCTCGGCGTTTCCTATCCCGATCTGGTGCTGAAAGAGAAGATCGGATTTCCGAGCGTGCGCGTGGAGTCGGAGTTTCTCGCGCCGCTGCGCTACGGTGATCGTGCACGCGTAGAGATCGAAGTCGTCGAAGTGGGCAGGAAGTCGCTCACTCTGCGCTACGAGCTCCACCGTGTGCCCGATGACGTGCTGAGCGCGCGCGCCACCATCAAGACCGTCGCCATCGACAACGACACGTTCACGTCCGTCGCCATACCCGACGCATGGCGCGAGCGCTTCGAACGTTTTCGCACCGCTGCCTGAGCATGAAGGCAATCTACTTCGAGAAGCACGGCGACCCGGAAGTGCTGACCCTGGGGGAACGTCCGGCGCCGGCACTCGGTCCCGGACAGGTGCGCATCGATGTGCGCGCATCGTCGCTCAACCACATTGATTGTTTCCTGCGCCGCGGGCTTCCGGGCGTGAAGCTCGAGCTTCCGCACATTCCGGGCTGCGATGCCTCGGGTGTGGTGAGCGAGCTCGGCGCGGGCGTCACCACGCATGCGGTGGGCGACCGTGTGCTCATGAATCCGTCGCTCACCTGCGGCAAGTGCGAGTTCTGCCAGCGCGGCGACGTGTCGATGTGCATCCAGTTCAAGCTTGTCGGCGAGCACACCAGCGGCACCACCTGCCAACAGATCGTGCTCCCGGCCGAGAACGCGATTCCGTTCCCGGATTCAATGACGTTCGAAGATGCCGCCTCGGTGCCCCTCGTGTTCGTCACCGCCTGGCGCATGCTGATCACCCGCGGGCGGCTCCGGGCCGGCGAGGATGTCCTCATCCACGGCGCTTCGGCCGGCGTAGGGATCGCGTGCATCCAGATCGCCAAAGCGGCCGGGGCGCGCGTTTTCGCCGCGGCCAGCACCGAGGAGAAGCTCGAGCTTTGCCGGAGCCTCGGCGCCGACGTATTGATAAACGGAGAAAAGGAAGACGTGGCGCGGCGGGTCCGGGAGCTGACCGGCCGCCGGGGCATGGACGTGGTGGTGGATTACGTAGGTAAAGCCACGTGGGCCAAGAGCCTGCAATGCCTGATGCGGGGCGGGCGCCTCGTGACGTGCGGCGCGACGACAGGGTATAATCCCGAGGAAGACCTGCGGCACATCTTCTACCGCCAGCTCGAGGTGATCGGGTCCACCATGGGGTCCCGCAACGAGCTGATGGCGCCGCTCAAACTGATTTTCGAAGGAAAAATGCGCCCCGTCGTGAGCGCCGTGTACGACATGAAGGACACGGCCGAGGCACACCGCGCCATGGAAGCGCGCAGGACGCTGGGCAAGATCGTCATCAAGGTGAGCTAGCACATGGAAACCAATACCAGCACGCAGCGAGTCAACTTCACCACGCGCCCCGCGCACTACCACCACTGGAAGCTCGACATCGAGGGACCGGTGGCGTGGTTGCGCATGAAGGTCAGTGAAGACGACGGGCTGCGTCCGGGCTACAAGCTCAAGATGAACTCGTACGACCTCGCCGTCGACATCGAGCTCGACGACGCGGTGACGCGCCTGCGCTTCGAGCATCCCGAAGTGTCGGTGGTCGCGATCGAGAGCGCGCACGACAAGGTGTTCTGTGCCGGCGCCAACATTTTCATGCTTTCCACCTCGACGCACGCGCACAAGGTGAACTTCTGCAAGTTCACCAACGAGACCCGCAACGCGATCGAGGAGGCCTCGTCCGAGTCGGGCCAGGTCTGGTTGGCGGCGGTCAACGGCACGGCCGCCGGAGGCGGTTACGAGCTCGCGCTCGCCTGCGACGAGATCCTGCTCGTGGACGACGGCAATTCCGCCGTCAGCCTGCCTGAAACACCGCTGCTCGGAGTCCTGCCAGGCACCGGCGGGCTGACGCGCGTCGTCGACAAGCGCAAGGTCCGCCGCGACC
>DATNGX010000487.1:0-4151 GCA_035605755.1 Candidatus Krumholzibacteriia bacterium | reverse complement strand
CGCCTCCACCACCACCGGGATCCTTGGGAGCGGTACCGTTGTCACTCGAGCAGGCAAGGCAGAGAAAGAACAGGGAAAGGGCGAAGAGGCGTTTCATGCGGCACCTACCGGGGGTCATGGAGTTGTCCCGTGCTGGCTGTGAACCAATAGACGAACCAGGGGCGCCGGAATCATGCGGCGACGAAAAAAACCTGAGGATCTAGCGGGTGCGGATCGAGCCGGGGGGCGAGGTGGCGATTACGTCGCCGTGCGAGAGCGCGTAGACGCGCCAGGTGAGGTCGAGTGTGGGCGGCAGTTTGGCGGCAAAACGGTCGGGGTTCACGGTCAGCGAGGTCGCGGTGGTGTTGGCCGACCTGAAGATCTCGCCGAAGTCAGGCCCGTACAGTCGCACCTGGTACTGGTCCGCCGCCGCCATGGGACTCCACTCGAGCTGAAGGCTTCCGTCCGCGGCGATCTGCGCGGGCCGGAGTGCAAACGACTCGACCTGCGGTGTGCTGTCGCGCAGCGTGCTCTGCTCGGGCTCGCGTGAGGTCCAGAACACCGCCGCGGCAATGACGACCAGCCCGGCCGCGAGAAGCGGCACGGGACGCAACAGCACCTGCCACCAGAATGCGCGCACCGGGGATTTGGACGGTTTCCAGCGCGCTGCGTCGGCGCGAATGCGCGCATCGAGCATGCCACGCACGCGCTCGAGGTCGGAGCCCTCCGTGGGTTCGGCGTCGACAAACGCCTGGTACGAAGCCAGGAGGCTCTTGCAGCGCGGACACTCGTTGGCATGAATGCGGACCGGATCATCCGCCGGCAATGAGAGAACCGCCCCGATACTCTGAACGTCGATGCAAGGTTGGGACGAGCGGTCGGTCTTCATCCGGCCTCCTTTCGTCGCTCCAGGGCGCCACGCAGCTTCTTGCGCGCGCGCTGTAACACGGTGCGCGCGCCGGATGCGTTTTCCAGTTTCATGATGCGTGTCACGTCATCGATTCCCATGCGCTCGACACAACGCAGCCATATCGCCTGCTGTTCGTCCGGTTCGAGCTCGGTGCGAATGGTCTGCAAGAGCCACTGCTCGTCCTGCTCCTCGTAGAGCACTGCGTCCGGCAGCGGCGCACGATCCGGGGCAGCCGCGACTGCATCCTCGTCGAGCAGATAGCTCACATGACGCCCGGCATCGATGCAGCGGTTGCGCGTCACGGCATATAGCCATGACGAAAACTTTGCGCGTCCCTCGAAGGTTTCGATCCGCTCCCAGACGCTGGTGAGCACATCCTGGGAGAGATCGAGCGCGCGCTCCACGTCGCCGGTGTACCGGAAACACCACAGGTACACCGAGTCACGGTACCGTGACACGAGCTCGGTCGCGGCCGCGCGGCGGCGTTCCGCTTCGCCGCCCGAACGGACGACGCGCAGGAGCTCCTCATCGGGGACAGTTTTGTCCCACCTGTTTGACGAAGCACTCATCGAAAATCACGCCGAAAATGGCGTGGGATTTATCATGCCACGAAGGCGCGGGCGCGTCGACGACGGATGAAGACTCCGATGGCAGCCAGGAAAAATACTCCGCCTGCCACGGAAAATACCGAGCTCCACGTCACGAGCTGCCTCTCGAGGGGCAGCGTCCTGGCCCCGTCGCCCACCACCGTGAACCCCGACCAGTAGAACGGATGGGCATAGCGAGCGGTGTGGCTGGCGTCGAGCTGGGCGTGGCGCAGTGCGGTTGCCACCGATTGGCCGCGAGCGAGATTGCGATAGAACGAGCGCATGATGACGGCGGTGGCGCGGTCATCCACGGGCCACAGGCTCGAGACCACGACGGGAACACCGGCGCTGAGAAATGCCGCGGTCAGGCCGATGGTTCCTTCGCCGGTGGTCATGCGCCCGCCCGCGGTTTCACACGCGGAAAGAACCGCCAGTTGCGCCGGAATATCGAGCTTTGCGATCTGCCAGGCGCGCACGTACGGATCGGACGCAACCGCCGTCGACGAATCGGCGACAGCAACGGATGGGTGAGTTTTCACTTCGGGTAATCCACGCGTGGTTGCACCCGTGCTGTCTGAAAGGCTTTTCGTACGCCTCAATTGGATGCCCGACCACCACGGAGCACGGTCGACCATCAGCGCATGCGACGCGATGTGCAGCGCATCGCCCCGTTGCGCTGCCTCGGCGAATGCATCGACATCGCGAAGATCGGTGAATTGATCGACATTGCGATATCGACGCGCCAGGTCGCGCACTTCTTCGCGGGCGCCGGAGAGTTCGCGATCGGAGACGCTGATCGCCACCACTTTGTGGCCGGTTACCGCTCGATCCTTGTGGTTGGATCGCTCGAGCACAAGCACGCTGACCGACGGCATCTGAACCAGGTCCCTGTCCTGCATGAGCACATCGCCGCCGTCTCGCGTGATCAACAGACCGAACGGAACCGCCGAGAGGTAACCATCAGGACAAACGAGAATGCGACTCGATCTGTCGACCAGATCGGTCATACCACCCAGAATGTCGCGACCGAGGCTGCGTTGCACCTAGCCCAGGCGTCGAGCGTCGTACTGGGCGCGCAGCGCCTGATCGGTGCTCGCGATCACCGTGCGCAGAAGGCGGACACGCTCCTCGAGCGATGAACCCTTCCCCGGCAGTTCTACGATGCGGAGCGAATCTGTCGTAATGGCCGCGAGGAATGAATGTCGATTCCCCACCGAGAAGTCCAGAACGGTTTCACCGGGGTGCAGCTGCGATTGCACGTCGGCCAGCGTCGATACATGGCTCGACAACGGCATCTTGTCGCCGGGAGTTCCGTCGTGCGGCCGGCTGATGCGGTCGATGAGTGCGCGCGTCTTGACGCGCTGCATCGCGTCGAAGAAAGCGCGCTCGCGCGCCGCCCGCGGCAACGATTCCGGATACTCGAGCAGGATGATGCCTGCGTCGACCACGTCCTGCGCCACCGACTGGCCATACACTTCACGCCACTCTGGAGTGCTTATCCCGCCGCGCACTTGGTCCAGGCTATCGAGCGCCGCCTGGAACGCGATGGCTGCTTTCTCCGCTTCACCCGCGGCGCGACAACATTCGCTTTCGAGCAGCATCGCCGCCACCAGCGTGCGTTTCTGGCCGGTCGGGATCGCGACCTCGCGCGCGCGCCGCGCGTACCCGAGTGCCCTCGGCGAGTCGCCCGCTTTTTCATACAGACGACCCAGGAGCAGGTTCGCGGGCGGAAGCACATCACCGTAGAACGTGCTACCGCGCTTCTTCAGCCGGTCCGACAGGACCTGGATAGCAGTATCGACGCTGTCGTTCGCCGCGAGAGCATTTGCCAGGTGGACGAAAACAAGGTCGCGATGCTGTTCCTCCAACGCGTCGGGCTTCGCGGTCAAACTGCGGAAGAGCGCGACCGCACTCGCGTTTCGGCCCTGCGCCATGCGCAGCGTCCCGAGTTGGAAATCGACTGTCGGCAGCTGCTCGGTGGCACCCACGCTTTCACACAACGTGCGCATCTCGTCGAGCACCGACTCCGCAGCCTCGAAGTCGCCCAGCTCTCCCAGGGCATTGGCGAGATTGTACGCGGGTATAAACATGCCCCATGGCGATTGGAGCTCGCGCGCCAATGCGTTCGCATGCTTCAGATACTCCCAGGACTCGCTCAAGTCGCCCTGCTTGGTCAGCATCACGGCGAGATTGTTGGCCGACCACATCTCGTTCATCCGGTCGCCGGTCTCCCGCGATACGACCAGGGCACGGCGATACCATCGAATGGATGCGGGACCGTCGCCCAGGGCGCTGGCTATGCGTCCCAATCCGATCAACGGTTCGATTTCGAATCGCTTCGCGCCCGCGGCGTGAAAGAGCGTGAGTGCGCGCTCGTATTCCTGCTTCGCGCGTTTTTGGTCGCCGGTGGCGTGGAAGACCATGCCGAGCGACGTGCGCGCCCACGCTTCGTCGATCGGCGCGTGCGCCCGCTGGGCGAGCATCAGACGGCGCTCGAAACAACGAGCCGCCTCCTCGGGCTGTCCCGTGCTCCAGCGAGCGAACCCTTTGAAACTCATCGCGGGCATGAGGCCCATCGTGTCGCGGACGGATTCGGCGATGCGGATACCGGTGTCGATGTCGCGTTCGCCACCCGCGCGACCAAGCATCAAAAGCGCGCGACCACGTTGGGTGAT
>DATNGX010000486.1:0-6361 GCA_035605755.1 Candidatus Krumholzibacteriia bacterium | reverse complement strand
AACAAAGTCTCATTGGACTTCAGGGCGACGCGGGGGAGCGTGGTTGCCTGGGAGAGGCCGCAGTGAAGAGCACTACATAAGTCGATCTAAGCAGGAGGATGTAACGACCGATTCGATTAAGCAAGACTACCGGAGCAAAATCAGGGGAAGTCGGACAAGATTGAGCGCAACCACGCGGGTCATCCGACCCGCATTCTGTGTTTACTGGATTGTTGTGGGCTTCCAACCCAGCTTCACCACTTCGAAGTCCCCCGCATCCAGGTCGTGGAAGACAGGATTCAACACGCTGTTGTTCCAGCGCGGATCCATCGTGCCCTGGATGTACATGCTGCTGCCGCGATCGGTGACGATCAGGCCGTAGTGTTTCATCGCGTTCAGGATTTTCGCCATGTTGGGCGGATACTTGGAGACGTCGAACGACGCTTTGAGACGCAGACGCGTGCCCAGAGGCGGCGCTCCCGCATCTTCCGCGCCGGTGTGCGATGCGGGATAAACATGGCCGTTGGTGTGACGCAGCGAGACACGCAGCGCGTGACGAATGGGCCACGGCCCGTACACTTCATCGTAGCGGGCGAGGCCCGCGAGCATGCACAGCCCCGACGCATCCGCCGAGGTCCAGCCGTCGGGACGGCGATAGTTGGTGTCGAGCTTGAACACGGCACCATAGCTCGCCGACCATTTTCCGTTGCCGTAGGCGACCTGCACCAGTTCGAAGGCGGCGCGCTTGTCCTTGTCGAAGATCACCATGTGACGATCTCCGTCGGAGCGTCCGCCGTTTTCGATATACGCCGGATTGTTGACGGCGTCGGCGGGGATCGGATAACCCGCCGGGCCGCCCGGAATACCCGCGTCACTCTCGCCCGGGTCACCGAAGGTGACCGGCACCAGCGGTGTTTCGTCATCGACAATCACGAATGGAATTCCATCGCTCGGTGAAAAATCGGGATGAAGCTCCGCACCGTTCGATTCGTAGCTGCGAATGGTCGCAATCATGTTGGCGCTGTTGGGATCTAGCGGCGCTTTGTCGACTCTGACATTCCACCAGTTGTCGTGCGGCTCGTACAACATGCCGGCCAACGCGAGCATGTTTCCGTTGAGTCCCGTCGGGACGGGCTCGGAGGTGTAGTGTTCGGGATCGAGTGGCTGTGCCTGAATTCCGCCTGCCGGTGCGGCGGTGGAAGACGTCGAATCGATGCGCCCGGGTGACGTGGGATCGACAATACAGCCTGTCAGCGCGAGAAGCGCCAGTGCGGCCATGGCGGGGGGCGAGTGTTTGCGCATGATGCGAGCTCCGGGGTTCGAGGCCGCATGGCTCGAGAGGTGGCGGGGCCTTTCGACCCCGCCACCAGAACCAAGCGGACCAATCAGATTGTCGGTTTCCAGCCCAGCTTGATGATCTCGAAATCGCTGGCGTCAAGGCTGTGGAATGCCGGATTCAGAACGCTGTTGTCCCAGCGTGAATCCATGGTGCCTTGCACGTACATGTTTCCGCCACGATCCGCCACGATCAATCCGTAGGTTTTCATCGCCTGGAAGATGCGACGCATTTCCGGTGGATAACCCGAAATGTCCACCGACGCTTTGAGTCGGAGACGCATTCCGAGCGGCGGCGCACCTGCATCCGTGGCTCCCGTGTGTGAGGCGGGATACACATAGCGATTGGTGCGTTTGATCGAACAGCGAATCGCGTGCCGGATCGGCTCGGTACCGTAGACCTCATCGTAGCGCACGAGACCGGCAAGAACGCACAGTCCCGCGGCGTCGGTTGAAGTCCAGCCTTCCGGACGCCGATAGTTGGAGTCGAGCTTGAACACGGCACCGTAACCGGCCGACCACTGGCCGCCCGAATACGACGCATACGAGAGCTCGAACGCCATCTGCGTGTCGCGGTTGTACAGCAACATGTGACGGTCGCCGTCCGTGCCGCCCGCGTTCTCGATGTAGCGCGCGTTGGTTGCAGCAGCGGCCGGAATCGGATAGCCGAGCGGACCTCCCGGCGCACCCGCGTCGCTCTCACTCGTGTTGCCGAGCGAGACGCGCACCAGGGGCGTCGTGTTGTCGACCACGGCATAAGGAATGCCGTAGCTCGGCGTGAAGTCCGGATGCATGCGACCGCCGGTCGATTCGTAGCTGCGAATCGTCGCGATGATCGTCGCACTGTTGGGATCCAGCGGCGCCGTATCGACGCGCAGGTTCCACCAGTTGTCCGAGGGCTCGTACAACGTGCCCAGCGGCGCCAGCGGCGACAACAGCCCCGTATCCACGTCACCCGGCGGGGGCGGCGGAGGAGGCGGCGGAGGAGGTGGCGGCGTCACCGTGGTATCCGGTGGCGGCGGCGTCGTGGTATCCGGCGGCACAATGGTTGTGTCAGGGGGCTGCTGTCTCTTCCCGTGGTTGTTGTTCTTCTTGAGCAGCGGGTCTTCGGGAGCGGGCCCGACAAGGCAACCCGCAAGCGTGACGAGCGCAATGAGCCCGCACGCCGCTCTCACTCTGAGCGGTAGATACATGATGTCTCCTCCCGTGGATTGACCGCGCTAAAGCAAATTCGAATCCACGCAGGATGAGTCATCATGGGTAAGGAAGAGGCGTCCTCACGCGGTGAAGTGAGGTCGTGCGAATGCGAGATGCGCCTGTGTGTGGCGCGAAGTGCGGCGCATTGCAACCAGAGCGCGCCGGTTCGCCGCACAACGACGCCGAAGAAGAATCTCTCGGTGGATCTATCGACGGGCGCGCTCGCTCGCATGCGGCGACATGGTTCGCCATTGGAACCCGTGCGCGACGACGCGCAGCGATGTGTTGCCATTCATTCGCATGGGGGGCGATGGGCCCGCCTGCGCCGCCACGGCGACACATGCGCAACCATCAGGAACCAGACGTGTGACGCGGGCCCGGTGTTTTTCTTCATCATTTGAAGTTTTTTTGAAGATTCTTCGTGTTTGACTACGTGATTCTCTCCATTTCGCGGGAACCACAGACTCATTCATCGCGCGATCATCGTGCGTTTTGCCGACCCGCGGCGCCTTTGCGTCCGCGCCGGTGTTCATTACGTTGTCCTCGAGGTTTCCATGAGAGGGAAATCGACATCGTCAAGACAAGCACGGAGGAGAATCATGAACAGCGTGGTTCATTTTGAAATGCCGTATGACAATCCGGAGCGCGTGGCGAACTTCTATCACGCCGCATTCGGATGGGAGACACAGGCCCTGGGCGAGAGGATGGGCAATTATGTCCTCGCGACCACGACGGAAACCGATCCGGATCGCCGCCCCACACATCCGGGTGCGATCAACGGCGGCTTCTTCCCGAAACGGTCAGACCGTCCGGCCCAGTATCCATCCATCGTGATCGGAGTCGACAACCTGGTGGAAGCAAGGGACCGGGTGACCCGTGCGGGAGGCACGGTGTTGGGCGAGCCCATGGAGATCCCGGGCGTGGGCACGTATGTCTCGTTCATGGACCCGGAAGGAAACCGCGTCGCGATGCTCGAGCCGTCGCCTCGTGATGGCCGGCGGGACAAACCGGGCGACCGCGCGCAACGGCAGAACCGGCCGTCGCCGCGCGGGCCGCGCATCACACCCACGCCCGACAGAGCCGAGCAGGAGTGGTCGCCGCGGCACAGCAGCGATCAACCGGCCGAGGGAGAGCGGGATGATTCCTACGGTGCAAACGGGAAGAGCGGCGAGGTGAAAAAGCCGCGCGCTGCCGGAAAATCGTCCGGGCCAGGGAAAACGACCGGCAGTCAGGCGCACCGCAAGCGATAGCCCCTTCAGCATGAGATATGGATATGAATGACGAGGCCTCACCCATCGGTGGGGCCTCGTTTGTTTTTGCACGCTGCTCAAATGCTACGTTGATCTGCCGAGATCCCGCTTCGCGAATGAGTGCCCATGCATGCGCTGCGCACTTGCGCTTGCGCAATCGTGTCACAAGCGCTTGTGTTCAGACAACTGAATCACTGGAGGTAGATCATGCCTGTCAAAACACGTGATGATGAAATGCTTCTCGCGCCGCGCCGTCGCGCAGACGGAGACGACGAGTCGATGGGCTCGTTCAACAACGTCGGTGAAGACGTGGGCGAAGAAGAAGACGTCGATGGCGAGGATGACGGCGGGGCGAGCGTGCAGCGCCAGGAGGACGGCTCGGGCGAAATCAAACGGAAGAGCTCGAGCAGCAGTCGCAGCGGGAGCACGCGGAGCAGTGGAAGCGCCAGCACCGGTCGTCGTACCAGCGGTGGAACGCCGCCCGGGCGTCGCAGTTCGAGTGCGGGCAGCAAGAGCAAGAGTAAAACCAAGATCAAGACCAAGACCAAGACCAAGAGTACCCGGAGCGGATCATCGCGCTCCAGGCGCAGCTCGCGCAGCCGTTAGCTGGGTGAGTGTGCGCTCTCTTACATGAACGTGGGAAAGGAGATCGACCGATGGCCAAGAGTCGAAGCACCCGAGGACGCCCGGTTCGTCAGGAAGGAAGCCGCAGCAGCGCGAGCGGTCGCTATGACAGCGAACGCATCACGAGCGGTTCGCGTTACGAGGGCGGACAGGGCAGAAGCGAGCAGGATAACGAACGCGGCTCAAACGGGGGCCCGCGGTCGCGTTCCTTAGACTATAAAGACGAGCGCGACACGCCCGGCTTCGTCAGTCGCGTGGGACGCACGTTCAGTGAAATGGACTTCGAAAAAGCGATGGTCCTGTTAAACGTCGCACTGGCGGTCGCTATTGTGATCAAACAGTCGAAGGACCAAGACAGGAGTCGCAAAGGCCAGCCCCTCCGTTCGGCAGTATCAATTCTGAATCATTACCTGAACGAGGGGCAGGAACTGACCGAGTCGCAGCGGGCGTCGCTGGCAGACATCAAGAAGGACATGCGTAAGCTCTATGCACCCGAGGACGAGGAGTCCTATTCGCCCGCCGGCGGTTAAAACCGTCGTACCATTGTCGCTCGGATGCGCGCCCGGCGCATCCGCATGCGACAGTCCTAGCTCCCGTCCAGGTCACCCGGCTCGTGCTTGCGGCGCGAGCGTTTTGTTTTCAGGAACATGGCGGCCGAGACCAGTCCCACCACCAGGAAAACCAGGCACGGGATGCCGAACGCGTATATCGGCGGCAGGTGGAATCCGAAAATCACGGTGAGCATCCCGAACACGACCGCGAGCCAGACGCTGGTAATGGCAACCAGCGACCAGACCACCAGCCACAGGATGCGAAACGCGCGGTACTCGACTTCGGCCGAGATGTCCTCGACCTTCGCACGCGTGGCCCCGAGCACGTTGACGACGAAGCCCTTGGCCATATCGAGAATTCCGCGACGGCGCGGAACGTCTTCTTCGAGTGGTGTATCCATACCGAGATACTAAGTCAGGCGTCTACTGACGTCGAGCCGTTGAAACACCTAACTCAAGGCCGGCAGGTTTGGTATAGTCCGTGCACGTCGCGCGGCGGCACCAACCCCGGGAGCATGACCATGTCACATGCGCAACCCATCTCCAATTCAGGGAACGAACAGGAACACGGCAGCGTTGCATCCGCGGTGAAGCGCCTGCGCGAGCTCATGGTTCCGCAGGAGACCCTCGAGGCCGTGGCCGTGCAGCGACGCATCTTTGCCCTCACGCACCGGCGTGTCATCGCCGCCGCCACCAGCGGCCGCCTCATTATAATGACGCGCGGACTGTTCGGCGGATTTCAGATCAGCGACGTTCGCTGGCAGGATCTGAAGGAAGCCCAACTGCGCGTCGGCATGGTGGGCGCGACGCTCACCGTCAATTCACTCAGCGACAGCGACCTCGCGATGAGCGGTCAGTCCGAAGGAGTCACCGACCTCGGCGGGCTGCGCAAGGACGAAGGACAGAAGCTCTACACCATCTGCCAGGCCCACGAGCAGCAGTGGCGCGAGAAGCGCCGCATCCGCGAGCTCGAAGAGCTGCGCGCCAAGTCCGGCGGCATCACCCTGGGAGGAATGCCCGGCGCAGGAGTATCCGCAGCGAGCGACAATGAGGACGCCGTCGCTCGCCTCGAGCGCGCCAGGGAAATGCGCGACAAGGGACTCATCAGCGACTCCGAGTACGAGGCCATCAAAGCGCGTCTCGTCTCGACGCTGTAGTTGGCGGGAAATAAAAAAAGCCGGGAGCAGGTTGACGTCCGCTCCCGGCTCAAGCCCGGCCAGGGCTAGGCGTGGTGGTCTCGGCCGGGAACCAGTGGCTGAAGAATATCGAAGCGTCGTGCCTGCTCCGCATTCAGAATACCCTTCAACGATTCTTGGAACGCATCGCGCGCGCTGCGCATCTTCTCGTGTGCGGCTTCGCGTGTGAGCGAGCCATCCTGCACGGACTCGAGCGCCGCGGCCTGGGCGTCACGGAGTGTTGTCTGCG
>DATNGX010000485.1:0-3212 GCA_035605755.1 Candidatus Krumholzibacteriia bacterium | reverse complement strand
TCAACTTCGCCATTCTGCTCTCAACTCTCTCAACGCTGGTTCCCTACGTCTTCTGTTCGCTCGCGCCGGTTCTGGTGCGAAAAAAACTGGGCATCACGGAACGCCCCTCGCGCAAGGCTGGCATCATTTCGGCCGTCGCATTCATTTACTCGTGCTGGGCCATCTACGGCGCCGGCGCGCAGATCGCATTGCTGGGATTGCTGCTGATGATGGCGGGAATTCCGGTCTACGTCTGGCTTCGTAAAGACGCAGCCAAAGCCTAGCGAAAACGCGCGAGAGAGCGGCGCACGATCCAGTCACACAACTCCGTGTACGACATGCCTGCCGCGGCGCATGCTTTGGGAACGAGTGATGTCGGCGTCATGCCAGGGAGTGTGTTGGCTTCCAGCATGTAGTGACGGCCGGCCGGATCGAGTCGAAAGTCGATGCGTGAATACACGGACAGTCCCAGCGCGGCGAAGGCGCGCTTGGATGACTCCAGCACCGCTTTGGAAACGGCGGGCTCGACAGGCGCCGGCACCAGGTACTCGGTGTTTCCCGACTGGTACTTGTGGAAGTAATCGTAGAGACCGCCCTTGGGACGTATCTCGAGCACGGGCGTATCGGGACCGCCATCGAGCACCGACTGCGTGAGCTCGCGACCTTCGATGAAGCGCTCGATGAGCACGGACTTGTCGGTGGCGAGTGCGCGCTGCGCCGCTTCGTCGAGCTCGGAGAATTTGTCGACGATGGTGAGTCCCACGCTGGAGCCCTGCGAGTTGGGCTTGACCACGGCCGGCAACCCCACGAATTCGCGCACCTGTTGCTCCAGCGTTCCCGCCGCCAGAGCGGACGCTTCGAAGTGCAAACCGGGCGGCACGGGCACACCGGCGGCTTCGGCCAGAATCTTCGCGCGCTGTTTGTCCATCGCGTGCGCGCACGCGGTGGCACTGCTTCCCGTGAATGGAATATTCAGAAATTCGAGCACAGCCTGAATGGTGCCGTTCTCTCCCGCGCCGCCGTGCAATCCCATGAACACGATGTCGATCTTGAGCGTGTCGGCATTCAACAGGAGCTTGAGGAACCCTTCACGCGCGGCGTGCACATCGATGTCGATGACGGGCGGCTCGGCGCCGATCTTGGATTCGCCGAAAATCGCTTCGTCGTACTCGGTGGGTGCAATGTGCGGACGCGCGGGATCGCACACGAGCACGCGGTGGCCCGCTTCGCGCAGCGCTTTGGCGATGCCGCGCGAGCTCGAGAGCGACACATCGCGCTCGGCGGAATCTCCGCCGGCCAGCAGCATCACTGTGTAATTCGTGGATGCCATCAACGCACCAGCAGCATCGAGCCGCTGTTCATTTGCAGCTGAAGCGTATCGGCGTTGTGCGACCAGTGTTGCACGCTGTCGATGTTGGCGGTGAACGCGGCGTCCATTGATCCCGGCGGGCACATCATGCGCGTGGTCGCCACCGGACCGATGCGAATATCGTGACCGTCGATGAGATACGGGCCGCTGCCGCGGTTGCAGTCGATGAGCAGTCGCACCGTGCTGTCAGGAAGAAACGTGAGCGTGTAGGTATCGGGATTGTCGCAGGCAATGCGCGCGGTTGATGTCACGGTCGCGACCCAGCGCCACGGTCCGCGACCGATGGTGTCGATCATAGCAGTGCTGGCGCCAACCTGGGTTGTGTCCCCGGCCTGCCCGGTGTGCGAGCTGTCCTGCTTCGAGCAGCCGGCCGCGATCAGGCAGGCGGCCATCCATGCGCAAATGCGTTCGTGCTTCATGACTTGCTCCAAAAGAAACGGGCCCGCCGCACGAAAGCGCTTCGTGTCAGCGGGCCCGAATCACGACTTGAACCGCAGGACTAGTGCTGCTTCACCAGCTTGAGGCCCGCCATACCAACGGCGTCGCCGTTGGTCAGCGCGAGCGTGTCGCCCATGGCGGTGAAGTTGAGCGTCAGCGACATCGTCGTGTCGACAGGCGACTTCGAGAACGTCACTGCCACATCGTTGGCGGTGGCGCCGTTGGCCCACGTGCCGTTCTCAACCTGAGCCGGAGCTCCGGCCACCGGCTGGAGGCTGAGCGACGCGCTCATGTCGGTGTTGAGCATGAGCGACGTGGTGCCGTTCGCCATCGCGGCGGTGTAGGTACCGGCCGCCGCCGTGTTGGCCGCCGGGGGCGTGGTCTCCGTGTTCTCGGTGGTTGTCGTCTCGGCCGCCTTCTCCTTCTTGGCGCAGCCTTCGAGCATCGCGATCATCGCGACCGCGGCGAGCATGCAAACGCCCAACCGCATCCAGGTGGATTTCGTCATTTTAGAATCTCCTCTAGTCGTCGTCTTGTTCGACGGCAAAAGTGTCATCCCGCCATCCCAGCGCGCTCCACCACGAGCCCTCTTCGCGCTGCCATGAACGAGTATGCGGTGCACCTCACGGACGCCAGTTCGATCGCTCAACCAGAGCACGAGACCAAGGGCTCCGACGCACGGGGTGCCGATTTCGGCCGACATATTGGCCAATATCGCCACCCGCGTCTACTACTTTGTTGGATGCACCAGTAACGCCAGTATCGACAGTGCGATATAGGTCGTGGCGACCGCGACGCGGCGGATCCGGGGCAGGCGGTCGCCGGTGCGGGCCCTCATGGCGATGGCACCCGCCACGGTGGCATAGATGCTGTCAGTCACCATCCCCATGGTGCTGAAGGTGAGCCCCAGGAGGACGATCTGAAGCCGGACGTTGCCCTCGGGGTTGACGAACTGGGGCAGGAACGCAAAGAAGAAGAGCGCCGTTTTGGGGTTGAGCAGGTTGACGACGATCCCTTCCGCGAAAACACGGCCCAGGGGCTCGCGCACCGCGTGGGTCTCGCCGGTTGCCACTGGTTTGGTGAGCGCGGTGCGAATCCCGAGGTAGGCGAGGTAGGCGGCGCCGCCGTAGCGCACCACGTCGAAGGCCACGGGTGATGCGGCCAGGAGCGCGGCCACGCCGAACGCGGCCGCGGCCACCAGGATGAAGCTGCCCGCCATCAAACCCAGCGCCGAGACGATGCCGGCGGAGCGCCCCTGATCGATGGAGCGCGCCACGATGTACATCACCGCGGGTCCCGGCACCACGAGCAGGGCCAGCGACGCGACCACGAATACAAGAAACGAGGTGGGCACGCGCTATTCCTCCGACGGGCGGTGCGATTTGAAGCCGCGATAAATGAGCAGGTCGTAGACGATCTTGAGACC
>DATNGX010000484.1:0-6592 GCA_035605755.1 Candidatus Krumholzibacteriia bacterium | reverse complement strand
AGTAACGGACGCCCAGCGGCGCCGTCGTGTTGTGAAAGCCCAGGCTGCCGCTGTAGTGCTCCGGCTCGTCGGTTTGCGCGCGCACGGCCGCCGGCAGGAGGCATGCGCTGACTGTCAGGATACACAGGAGAGTCGTCACTGCTCTCATTTCCAGTTCTCCTTTGTTCTGCCCACCTCGTTTTTCGTAGGCACGTCGTCGAGCAGAGGTTGCTGGCCGGCGCGTGTGTTCGCCGGTTTGCGAGACACTAGGGCCGCGGCCAATCAGGCGTCAAGAAATCTTGGCGGTTGGTTCTGACAACACCGTTTACATCGCTTCGAGTCGTGTTGTAGACACGCGAACGATTCCTCACAGGTCAAAATTGTTTTGCGCGCGCTGTCGCGCGCGTGTTAGCGTGCTCGAGTTCGATTCATTCCACCGGCGACGGAATGGGACGATGGGAGGAGGATGTGAGGATGAAGTACGTTGCCTTTTTGTTTTCTGCAATTCTCTGCGTGATGGGGCTCGCGTCCGCGAGTCATGCTCAACTCCACTTGAACGAGATTCTCGCCGACCCGGGCCAGGACTGGAATGGCGATGGCACGGTCGATTCGAAGCTCGACGAGTGGGTCGAAGTCTCCAACATTGGAACGACACCGGTCGATCTCTCGAAGTACAGAATCTCCGACGCTTCGGCGGCACAGAGTTATCGTTTCGCGTTGAGCGGAACGCTGGCGCCGGGACAGGTGAAGGTGTACTTCGGTTCCGACGTGGTGGCGTGGCAGGCGGCCAACGGTGTCTCGCAGCTCGGACTCAGTCTGAACAACGGCGGCGACACCGTGTTTCTCTACGATGTGACGGGCAACACGCCGGACGTCGCGGACTCGTACACATACGCTTCGGCGGAAGTGCTCGATGACCGCTCGTGCGGACGTCTCCCGAACGGGACCGGAAGCTGGGTGATCTTCGACGGACTCAATCCGTACAAGGGCACGCAGCCGCCGACTCCGAGCGGTTGCCAGCCCTCGCCGGGCACGGTGCCGAACTGTCCCACGCCGACGCACGCGTCGACCTGGGGCCTGATCAAGTCGTTCTACAAGGGCTAGTTTTACCCGCGGCTGCGAAGAGCGGCCGCGCAACGAGTCCCGGACCGTTGCCGGTGGAACGGGATCGTTGACAGTGTGCAGGGAATCCAATAGCTTGGGGCAACTTCGCGCGACCAATCGTGCCCCAGATGCCTCAACTCGAAGAACTCCTGGCCCAGTTTGCAAACGGCGACATGCGCGCCGCGTCACGACTCATGTCGGTCGTCGAGCGTGGTGGCGCGGACGCCGAGCGCGTGCTCGACGCCATGTTCCCGCGCACGGGCCGCGCGCACCGCATCGCGATCACCGGGCCGGGCGGCGCGGGCAAGAGCACGCTCATCAACGAGCTCGCGCGAGCCTTTCGGGCTTCGGGCAAGACCGTCGGTGTGGTGGCCGAAGATCCGTCGAGTCCGTTCAGCGGCGGTGCGATCCTGGGCGACCGTGTGCGCATGACACATGCCGGTGGCGACACTGGCGTATTCGTGCGTTCGCTCGCCAGTCGCGGAAGTGAAAACGGACTCAGTGCACTGGCGAGCGATCTCGCCGACGTGCTCGATGCCTTCGGCCGCGACATCGTGCTGCTCGAGTCGATGGGTGCGAGCCAGGTGGAGACGCGCATTCGGTTCAGCGCCGACACCATTGTGGTGGTGCTCACACCCGAAGCGGGCGACGAAGTACAGACTCTGAAATCGGGACTCCTCGAAGTGGCGGACATCGTGTGCGTGAACAAGTCGGATCGCGGAGGAGCGGAAAGCCTCGCGGGCGATCTCGACGCAATCATGAAGATTCGGGAGAAGGAAGGGCACTGGCGCTGTCCCGTCGTCATGACAAGTGCGCGGGATACAGGCTCGGTCGACATGCTAACGAAAGCGCTCGAAGAACACGGCCGTTACCTCGATGCGGAGGGGAGGCGGGCCGTGCGGCGCCAGTCCTCGTTGCGCGCGCGCTTGCGCGCGCGTATCGATGAATCCATCCGTTCCGCCATCTGGCAAAGCCCTATGCTCGCCCAGCGTTTTGATGCTATCTTTGAGCGCGTGACCGCGGGATCGCTCCCACCCTGGCGTGCTGCACGGGAGCTGGCCGAGTCCCTGCACATCGAATCCCGGTCTTCCCGATGAAACGACCCCTCAAGGTGCTCATTGCCAAGCCGGGCCTGGACGGCCACGACCGCGGCGCCAAGGTGATTGCCAACGCGCTGCGCGACGCCGGCATGGAGGTCGTGTACACGGGCCTCCACCAGACGCCCGAGATGATCATCGAAGCGGCCGTGCAGGAAGACGTCGACCTGGTGTCTGTGAGCGTGCTCTCGGGCGCGCACATGACGCTGATTCCGCGCATTCGCGAGCTCATGAACACGTCAGGTCTTGCCGACGTCAAGTTGATCGCGGGCGGCATCATCCCCGACCACGACGCTGCCGAGCTCAAACGACTGCCCGGTGTGGCGGGAATATTCGGACCCGGCACCAGCACCAAAGACGTCGTCACATTCATTGAAGGACTTTTTCCAGGACGTTGACGAGATATGAATCCGACCGCACTCACTGACGAACAGCAGATGATCAAGGAAACCGCGCGCCGTTTCGCGGAGAGCGAGCTGGCGCCCATCGCCATGAAGATGGACGAGACCATGGAGTTTCCCGTGGAGTTGTTCGCCAAGATGGGCGAGCTGGGCTTCATGGGACTGATCGTCCCGGCCGAGTACGGCGGCACCGGGACCGACGTGGTGTCGTACGCCATCGTGATCGAAGAGATCGCCCGCGTCGATGGATCCACGGCACTCGGTCTCGCCGCGCACAACTCGCTCGCGTGCGGACCCATCACCATGATGGGGACGGAGCAGCAGAAAAAGCGCTATCTCCCCGAGCTGGCGACCGGCGAAGCCATCGGGGCCTTCTGTCTCACCGAGCCGCAGGCCGGGAGCGACGCATCGAACACCAAGACGACGGCGGTGCGCAAGGGCGACAAGTACATCCTCAACGGCACCAAGATCTATGTGACCAACGGCGGCTGGGCGCGCTATCTCGTCGCCACCGCCGTGACCGATCCGTCGGCGGGTCCCAAGGGCATCAGTGCTTTTATTATTGAGAACGACTTCCCGGGCTTCGTGATCGGATCCAAGGAGAAGAAACTGGGCCTGCGCGCGTCCGGGACGTTCGAGATCGTGTTCGACAATTGCGAAGTGCCGAAGGAAAACCTGCTTGGCACCGAAGGCGGCGGCTTCAAGACCTTCATGAAGACGCTCGAGGGCGGCCGTATTTCGATCGGCGCGTTTTCCCTCGGCATCGCGCAGGGCGCCATGGAGGCGGCCATCCGATTCGGCAAGGACCGCAAGCAATTTGACACGCGCATCGTGGATTTTCAGATTAACCAGATGAAAGTCGCCGATATGGCCACCGAGATCCACGCCGCGCGACTGCTCGTGCACGACGCGGCGCGGCGCAAGGATGCGGGCGAAGAGTTTGCGCGCTACGCGTCGATGGCCAAGCTCTACGCATCTGAAATGTCGATGCGCGTCACCACGCAGGCCATCCAGATGCACGGCGGGTACGGCTACTGCCGCGAATACCAGGTGGAACGCATGTACCGCGACGCCAAGCTGGGCGAGATCGGCGAAGGCACCAGCGAAATTCAGCGCGTCATCATTGCGCGCAGCATCCTCAGCGAAGAGTAATACGCACGCGACAGCGTGCGCTTTTGAAGGAAGATCACATGGAACGAGCAGTCATTGTCTCCGCGCTTCGCACACCGATTGGCCGCTTCATGGGTGGCCTCTCGACCATTCCCGCACCGAAACTCGCGGCGGGTCTCATCAAGGAAACGGTTTCCCGCACCAAGCTCGACCCCGAGACCGTGGATGAAGTCATCCTCGGCAACGTGCTGCAGGCCGGTGTCGGGCAGGCGCCCGCGCGACAGGCGCTCATCCATGGCGGCATTCACCCCAGCGTGGGGGCCGTGACCATCAACAAGGTGTGCGGCTCCGGCCTCAAGTCCGTCATGCTCGCGGCCCAGGCCATCCGCGTCGGCGACGCGCACGCCATTCTCGCCGGCGGCATGGAAAACATGAGCCTCTCGCCGTACCTGCTTCCGGACGCGCGCGCCGGCCAGCGCCTCGGCCACGGCCGGCTCGTCGATGCCATGATCAACGACGGACTGTGGGACTGTTACAACGACTTCCATATGGGCAATACCGCCGAGCTCGTCGCGACGACGTACAAGGTGACGCGCGAGGCGCAGGATCAGTTCGCGGTGGAGAGCCACCGCAAGGCGATCGCTGCGCAGCAGAATGGCGCGTTCACAGACGAGATCGTGCCCGTCACCATTGCGCAGTCGAAGGGCGATCCGCAGGTCGTCGCGGCGGACGAGGGCCCGCGCAGCGATGCGTCCATCGAGAAGCTCGGAAAGCTCAAGCCCGCATTCGACAAGGCCGGCTCGGTGACGGCCGGCAACGCCAGCACCATCAACGACGGCGCCGCGGTGCTGCTGGTCATGTCGGAGTCGCGCGCGAAAGAGCGCGGCTACGAAGTGCTGGCCGTGATCGACTCGTATGCCACCGGCGGCATGGAGCCCAAATGGGTCATGATGGCGCCGCTCAAGGCCATCGAAAACCTGCTCGCGAAAACCAGGACCAAGATTGACGACTACGATCTGATCGAGCTCAACGAAGCCTTCGCGGCACAGGGTGTGGCGCTCGGCAACGAGCTCAAGATCGACCCCGCGCGCCTCAACGTGAACGGCGGCGCGGTGGCGCTCGGACATCCCATCGGTGCGTCCGGCGCGCGCGTCCTGGTGACGCTCATCCACGCCATGCGCAAGCGCGGCAAAAAACGCGGCCTCGCGTCATTGTGCCTGGGCGGCGGCAACGCGGTCGCGCTGAGCGTCTCTCTCCCGTAATCACTCCGAAGGGGAACTCTCCATGCCCTCGATCTCACGCGTTTCCGTGATCGGCGCCGGCACCATGGGCGCGGGTATCGCGCAGGTGTGCGCTCAGGCCGGTTTTGCCGTCAAGCTCATCGATGTGAAAGAGGAGTTTGCGCGCAAGGGTCTGGCCACCATCAACTCCAGCCTCGACCGCATGGTGAAAAAAGAAACCATCACCGAGGAGCAGAAGAAGGAGATTACGGGCCGGGTTCGCACCGACGTCGGCGTGGACGGCGCGAGCGGGAGCGATCTCGTCATCGAGGCCATCAACGAGAATCTGGAGCTCAAGACATCGGTGTTGAAGGAAGCCGCGAAGAGCGCCGGCGAAAACGCCATTCTCGCCACCAACACATCGTCCATCTCCATTACCACGCTGGGTGCGGTGGTTTCGAAGCCGCAGCGCTTCATCGGCATGCACTTCATGAATCCGGTGCCGGTGATGAAGCTCGTTGAAGTCATTCGCGGTCTGGAGACCGACGACGAGACCACGCAAGCGGTCTTCGATCTGTGCAAGACCATGGGGAAGACGGCGGTCGAGGTGAACGATTATCCCGGCTTCGTGTCGAACCGCATCCTGATGCCCATGATCAACGAGGCGGTGTTCTGCCTGATGGAGGGCGTGGCCAGCGAAGAAGCCATCGACGACGTGATGAAGCTCGGCATGGCCCACCCCATGGGACCGCTCACGCTGGCGGATCTGATCGGCCTCGACGTGTGCCTCTCCATCATGGAAGTGCTGCACCGCGACCTGGGCGACTCCAAGTACCGCCCGTGTCCGCTGCTCAAGAAGATGGTGGCATCCGGCCGGCTGGGCCGGAAGAGCGGCCGCGGCTTCTACGACTATCAGAAGTAAGCCGGGTCAGCCGCAGCGACGCGCGGAATCAGTGGATTGTCGTAGAGACCGAAATCGAAATCTCCGGCATATTGTGTTTGAGTCAGGCAGCAAAGAAATTTGACGCAGGGCTCAACGAGGCGGAACTTGTGCAAACAGGCGCCGCCTCAACTTTTTTGTATGGGCTGCACCAGCTCGCATAACACGCGGTTCGTTGCTTTCGGGTGGATGAACGCAACACGCGACCCTTCCTTGCCCGGGCGCGGCATGGGGTCGATGAGCTGCACACCCTGCTCACGCAGCGCCCCCAACGCTTTCTCGATATCAGGCACGGCAAAACCGACATGGTGCAGACCCGGTCCACGCTCGGCCACGAACTTCGCCACCGGCGAATCCTCACTCGTGGCCTGGATGAGCTCGATGTCGGTGCCGCCCGTGGAGAGCGTCGCGGTCTTCACCTTGAAGCCCGGAACCTCTTCGCGGTGTTTCACCTTCATGCCCAGTATCAGTTCGAACACACCGATGGCTGCTTCGAGGTCCGCTACCGCGATGGCAACGTGGTCGATTCCCTGGATCATGCGCGTGCTCCTTCATGGTGGCGTCCGAACGTTTTCGCCAGTGTGCCGCAGATTTCACCAATAGTTGCTCGTGCAGCGACGGCCTCGACAATGAGAGGCATCAAATTGTCCGTTGTCCTGGCTGCGGAGTCCAGACGGGCCAGGGTGGCCTGAACGCGCGCGCTGTCGCGCGCGTGTCTCGCTGCCGCGAGACGGTCTACCT
>DATNGX010000483.1:0-6963 GCA_035605755.1 Candidatus Krumholzibacteriia bacterium | reverse complement strand
GAACGACGTATCACGCGAAGCGCTGGTTTCCAATACGGTCACCGCGCGCTCAGCGAGCGCTGGATCCTTTCCTCCTCTGCGCTGTAACGACAACCCTTCGAGGTACGGGCGGATCGCAACTGCGTTGCGGATATGCCACGGCGTTCCGCGCGGCATCGCGTCCGCGTCGATATCGAACCAATCTCCGATCACGAGCGGAAGAGAATCCACGAGTGTCGTGGACGCGTCGATGTCAAGCGGCAGCGACGTTTCGTGAATAACACGACCCGATCGCGCATCTGCGAGGCGCAATCGTAATCGAGGAGAGTTGCCCACGCGCTGCACGTCCCCGGTGATGATGCGATTGACGCCGAACGCCCCCATAGCGTCGGCAGGCCTGGCCAACTCGGCATCGACGACATCCGAGTAAGCCACACTCCACATGGAAGCGTGTCCGCGAGCGACCCACCGTGTCACCCGCGCGACGTGATCCGACAGGCCGTCCACGGCAGCCTCATTCTCCGCGCCCAGCAGATTATCGAACGGGAGCACGGCCAGACGCACTTTCGTGCTGTACATCGAGTGCCGTTGAAACTCGCGCCACGCATAAATACCGCCCGCGAGGACGGCCAGCGCCGCTACGGACACAACCAGGCGGCGAGCCAGCTCGCGACGGCGCTTTTCGTGCAGAATCGGCGCAATCGTCGCCGAGGCCATCGAGGACTCCCAGCCCATCTCCTGCGCGACCTTCACCATGTCTTCCAGCAATTCTTCGATGGTCTGGTAGCGCTTCGCGGGATCCTTCTCGAGACAGCGATCGACGATGCGTGCGCATGGCCGGGGTATCGAACCGGGCAGCGGCGTGTGCGGTTCGTGCACGATGGAGTACACGAGCGCCGCGTTCACATCACCGCGAAAGGGAAGGTGGCCGGTGAGGAGTTCATACAGCGTGACACCGAGCGACCAGATGTCTGTATTGGCGGAGACCTTCGAGCCCGATGTTTGCTCGGGCGACATGTACGCCACGGTTCCCACGGTGACACCGCTGGTCGTCACACGCGAATCTCCGATCAAGAGCGCGAGTCCGAAGTCCACGATGCGCACGAAGCCGTCGTCGGTGAGGATTACATTGGCGGGTTTGATGTCGCGGTGCACGATGTTGCGCCGGTGCGCGGCCCACAGGCCCTGGGCAATGCCGAAGGCAATACTGAACGCTTCACGCGGCGCCACCGGCCCGGCCCTGATCACCTCGCGAAGGGAGCGCCCCTCGCAGTAGCTCATGGCCATGAAGGCGCGGCCGTCGTCGGCTTCGTCGACTTCGTAAACGTGACAGACGTTGGGATGGTCGATGAGCGAGGCCGCGCGCGCTTCGTGGAGGAAGCGGCGGCGCAGGGAATCGTTGGCCAGCAGCTCGGGGTTGAGGAACTTGAGCGCGACGATGCGGCCCAGGCGGAGGTCCTCCGCCTTGTAGACCACACCCATCCCGCCGCCACCGAGCCGGTCGAGGATCTTGTAGTGGGCGATTTCCTGGCCGATCACGTCATCGCTCCCGGGGACAAGGAATTCGACGATCGGACGCCGGGATGATATCACCCGCCGGAGGCGGGGGGAAGCGGCCGAGAATGGGGTGGAAGCGTGCTTGTCCTTGACCGGGGAGCCCCCACTATATAGAATGGTTCGAGCATGTCCTTTTAACCGGGCCCTGAGAGGCCCCGAAGGGATCCACACATGAGTTTTGCGATGTCCTCCCGCGCCTGCGGGAAGGGTTCGATCCGGTCAGTTCGCCTTTCCCCCGCTGCGGGAAGGCGTTTTTTTGTGTCCCGTTTCTTTGAGCCCCATTGGGCGGCGCGCTCGCGCCGGAAGGTCTCGCGATGACGCACCCCACCCGACCGCGCGGCAAGATGATCCTCGCCGACGGCACCAAATACGAAGGTCAGTTGACCGGCGCCGCCACGCGCCCCGATTTCAAGCACGTCTGGGGCGAAGTGGTTTTCAACACGTCGATGACGGGCTACCAGGAAGTCATCACGGATCCGTCTTACGCGGGACAGATCATCGTCATGACGTACCCGCAGATCGGCAACTACGGCGTCACGGTGGAAGACAGTGAGAAGCCGGAGTGCGCGGCGCGCGCTCTGGTGACACGCGACCTGCAGGAATTCTTCTCGCCGGGTCCGGGCCGGATGAGCCTCGAGAATTTCATGATCGATCAGAATCTCGCCGGCATCACGGGTGTCGACTCACGTGCGATCACGCGTCACATTCGCGACAAGGGTTCGGTGGTGGCTGCGATCGGTCCGGCATCGATGACAGACGAAGAGTTGCTCGCGATCGCGAAGGCGCACAAGTTGGACCGCAGTGAGCGTCTCGTCGAGCACGTGAGTGGAAGTTTGAACGCAGTCCATGAGGGTTCCGCGGCTCTCGCCGCGGTATTGGACCTCGGCGTCAAGAAGAGCATCGTCGAGAATGTGCGGCGGCTCGGGCTCACCACGCAGGTGTTCGACGCCGGCTTCAAAGCCGACGACATCCTGAACGGCGGGTTCGATTTCGTGGTGGTCTCCAACGGCCCCGGCGATCCGACCGACATCCCGCACGTGGTCGATGAAGTGAAAAAGCTCATCGGTCGCATCCCGATGCTGGGCATCTGTCTCGGCCATCAATTGATCGCGCTGGCGCTGGGGGCTTCGACGTACAAGCTCAAGTTCGGGCACCACGGCGCCAACCAGCCGGTGCTCGACATGGCGAGCGGGCGCGTGTTCATCACGAGCCAGAATCACAACTACGCGGTGAGCGATTCGATCGCGGACCATCTCGGTGTGCAGGTGACATACACAAACGCCGCCGACGGGACGCTGGAAGGATTTCTCGACGAGCACCGCATGATCGAGTGCGTGCAGTTCCATCCCGAAGCATCGCCGGGACCGCACGATTGCAATTTCATATTCGACAGATTTCTCGAGCACGTCACGGGCTGGCGCGCGGCGCGCGCCGCCAAGGCCACGGGCACCGGCACTCCCAACGTGACGCCGCTCAAGCGGGGAGGTGGCTCGCATGCCTCGGCTTGATGACATCAAATCGGTAATGGTGATCGGCAGCGGTCCGATTGTGATCGGCCAGGGCTGCGAGTTCGACTATTCGGGCACGCAGGCCATCCGGGCGCTCCGCGAAGAGGGACTGCGCGTGGTGCTCATCAACAGCAACCCGGCCACCATCATGACCGACCCGGAGATGGCGGACGCAACCTATATCGAGCCGCTCACCTTCGAAGCGTGCCGCAGCATCATCGAGCGCGAGCGCCCCGACGTGCTCCTGCCGACTCTCGGCGGACAGACCGCGCTCAATCTTGCCATGGAGCTGTCCGATTCGGGCGTGCTGGAAGAATTCGGCGTGCGCCTGATCGGCGTGGATCTGAAAATGATCCGCCGCGCCGAGGATCGCAGTCAGTTCAAACAGCTGTGCGAAGAAGCCGGTTTCGACACGCCGCGCAGCGCCGTCGTGCACACGATGGACGAGGCCATGCGCGCGCTGGAATCGCTCGGCCTGCCCGTCATCATCCGTCCGTCCTTCACGCTCGGCGGCAGCGGCAGCGGCATGGCGCGCACACGCGAGGACTTCATCCGCATCACCAAGATGGGGCTCACCAAGTCGCCGGTGCGCGAAGTGCTCATCGAAGAGTCCGTCGAAGGCTGGAAGGAATTCGAGCTCGAGGTGATGCGCGACCGCGCCAACAACCACGTGGTTGTGTGCTCGATCGAAAACCTCGACCCCATGGGCGTGCACACGGGCGACAGCGTCACGGTGGCGCCGGTGCAGACCCTGCGCGACGTCGAATACCAGAAGATGCGCGACGCTGCCTTCAAGATCATGGACATGGTGGGCATCTGGGGCGGCGCCAACGTGCAGTTCGCCATCGAGCCCGCCACCGGCCGCATGATCGTGATCGAAATGAACCCGCGCGTGTCGCGCTCCTCGGCGCTGGCCTCCAAGGCGACGGGTTATCCGATCGCGAAAGTGGCCGCGCGCCTGGCACTCGGCTACACGCTGCACGAGCTCCCCAACGACATCGTGGGCACGATTCCCGCCGCGTTCGAGCCGTCGCTCGACTACGTGGTGGTCAAGATTCCGCGCTGGAACTTCGAGAAGTTCCGCGGCGTGGAGGATGCGCTCGGCTCGTTCATGCAGTCCATCGGCGAAGTGATGGCGCTGGGCCGCACCTTCAACGAAGCCCTGCAGAAAGCACTGCGCTCGCTCGAGAACGACTGGAACGGTCTGGATTCGGTGGATTTCGCCGCGGAAGATCTCGAGCGTCTGCTCAAGATTCCCAATTCGATGCGCCTGTTCGCGGTCAAGGCGGCGTATCGCGCCGGCTGGAGCACGGAAAAGATCTACGACCTCAGCAAGATCGATCCGTGGTTCCTCGAAAACTTCCGCGCCATCGTGGACAAGGAAACGCTCGTGCGCGCTTCCAAATTCCCGCCTGCGGCGGAGCTCATGCGCGACGTGAAGCGCTTCGGTTTCGCGGACCGTCAGCTCGCATCGCTGTGGCAGGTGGACGAAGAAGACGTGGTGCGCGAGCGCGAGAAGATGAACATCCTGCCCGTGGTCAAGATGGTGGACACGTGCGCGGGCGAATTCGAAGCCCGCACTCCTTATTACTACGTCGTGTACGACGACGAGTGCGACGTCGCCACCGACACGCGCAAGAACCGCTCGGGCAAACAGAAAGTGGTCATCCTGGGCAGCGGTCCCAACCGCATCGGGCAGGGGATCGAGTTCGACTACTGCTGCGTGCACGCGGCCATGGCGCTGCGCGACATGGGCTACGAGTCGATCATGGTCAACTGCAACCCGGAAACCGTGAGCACCGACTTCGACATCTCCGACCGCCTCTACTTCGAGCCGGTGGCGTACGAGCACGTGATGGCGATCGTCGCCAAAGAAAAACCGCTCGGCGTGATCTTCCAGTTCGGCGGACAGACGCCGCTCAAGCTGCTCCATCGCCTGGCCCAGGCGGGCGTGCCCGTGCTCGGCACCGGTGTGGAAGCGGTCGACAGGGCGGAAGACCGCGAGCGCTGCCAGGAGCTCATGCTCGGCCTCGGCATCAAGCATCCGCCCTGCGCCTTCGCGTCCACGCGCGAAGAAACCGTGCGCGTCGCGGGACAGCTCGGATATCCCGTGCTGCTGCGCCCGCCCTACGTGCTCGGCGGCCGCTCCATGGAGCTCGTGCGCAGCGAGGAAGAAATCCTCACCTGCGTGGACTCGGCGCTGGCGTCGAGCGGAAATCGCGCGCTCATGATCGACAAGTTCATCGAAGGCGCGGTGGAAGTGGACATCGACTGTGTCAGCGACGGCGAAAATGTGGTCATCGCCGGGCTCATGGAGCACATGGAAGAAGCCGGCATTCACTCCGGCGACTCGAGCTGCGTGATCCCTCCTCTCGCCATCGAAGAAGAAGTGGCGGAGGAAATCAAACGCCAGGCCATCCGCATCGCGAAAGCGCTGGGTGTGGTGGGCATGATGAACGCGCAGTTCGCCATCAAGGACAACCGCGTCTACTGCTTCGAAGTGAATCCGCGCGCCTCCCGCACGGTGCCGTACGTGAGCAAGGCCACGGGCATCCAGTGGATCAAGGTGGCGACGCGCGCCGTCATGGGCGAGGCGCTCGACATGGCGCGCTACGGCGAGCAAGTGATTCCCGACTACATGTCCGTCAAAGCGCCGGTGTTTCCGTTCGACAAATTCCCCGGCGTGGATTCCATTCTGGGGCCGGAGATGCGTTCGACCGGCGAAGTGATGGGCATCGGCGAAACCTTCGACGAAGCCTTCATCAAGGCCCAGCTCGGCGCCGGGTACCGGTTGCCGAAGGGGAGCCACATCTTCATTTCGGTGGCGAACCGTTACAAGCGCAAGGTCATCTTCCCGGTCAAGGCGCTGGTGGAGATGGGCTACAAGATCGTCGCCACCGAGGGCATGGCACGCGTGCTGCGCTCGCACGGGGTCGCGGTCAAGGTCGTGCACAAGATCTCGGAAGGCGACTCCGGCATTCTCGAGATGATCGAGGATGGAACCATCTCGCTCGTCGTCAACATGGCGTGGAGCCGCAAGTCGATCGAGGACGACAAGTACATCCGCCTCGCCGCCAATAAAATGAAGGTGCCGTGCATCACCACCATGGCGGGATTCCACGCGCTCGTGCTGGGACTGCAGACCGTCGCGGGCGGACCGCTGCACGTCGAATCCATCCAGAACTACAACGCGCGCCTGAAACCTCTGCCGGAACCGGCGGCGGCGCGCACGGACACGCCCGACGCGGTCGGCGAAGTGGCGTGAACATACCGGCCGGAACGGCCGGCACGGCCGCGTCCCGTCTTCCTGTCAGCTGCCTCGTGCTCGCGCAAAACTGTGCGGGCATCCTGCCGCGCTGTATTCAATCTCTCTCCTTTGCCGATGACATTCTCGTCGTCGATGGCGGGAGCATTGATGATAGTGTAGAAATCGCGCGCCAGCTCGGAGCAAGGGTAATTGTCAATCCGTGGCCCGGTTTCGCAGAGCAGCGAAGGTTCGCGATCCGGCACGCGAAACATGAGTGGGCGTTCTTCTGTGACTCGGATGAAGAAGTGTCTCAGGAACTCGCTCTCGGGATGAAAGCGGCGCTGCAAGCGCACCCTTCGGGTGCGTATCGGATAACCCGCCGCAGCCAGTTTCTGGGTTCGTGGATGGACGTGGGGCCGTGGGCACACGACGCGCCGCTGCGTCTCTTTCGTGCTGCGGATGCACGGGTCACCGAAGCTTCAGTACACGAGGGCATCCATGTGGATGGCCCCGTTGGGCTGATTGCCGCGCCGCTCTTCCACTACACACACACCACGCTCTCCGGCAGCATCGACAGACTCAATCGCTACACCACGCTGGAAGCACGCGACCGCGCGTCGCGCCGGCGTATTACGGCGCTGGATCCCCTGGTCTCGCCCATCGGCGTGTTTC
>DATNGX010000482.1:0-2975 GCA_035605755.1 Candidatus Krumholzibacteriia bacterium | reverse complement strand
GGTCACCACGTCACGCTCGCCGCCGGTCAACACCTGAGGCTTCCGCGCCATTACCGTGGCCGCGACATCCTGGCGTGGTTCGACGCCATGGGCATATTCTCGCAGCGCGCTGATGCCGTCCAGGATATCGAGAGATCGCGTGCGCATCCGTCGATGCAACTGGTCGGAAGCGACGACCACCGCTCGGTCGACCTCGGGACACTCCAGGACGAAGGCGTGCGCGTGGTCGGCCGCGTCGCCGCCATCGCCGGATGGACGTCATACCTCGGCGACGATCTGGCGGCCGTGGTCTCGCACAGCGAAAACAAAATGACCGAGCTCCTGGATCGCGTCGACCGCTTCATCGAGCAGACCGGTATCGGCGCGGAGTTCCCGCCGGAGGCACGTCCTCGTCCGGTGCACACCCCCGAATCACCCCACAGTGTGCGCATGGCCCGCGAAGGAATCCGCACCGTGCTGTGGGCCACCGGGTACCGCCGCGAGTATCCCTGGCTGCATGTGCCCGTGCTCGACCAGCGTGGCGAGTTGATGCACGAGGGTGGCGTCACACCCGAGCCGGGCCTGTATGCGTTGGGATTGAATTTCATGCGACGTCGAAACTCGAATTTCCTCGACGGCGTCGGCGCGGACGCCGGCGAGCTCGCGGACCACATCGACTCGTATCTCTCGCACCGTCTTCTGCACGCAGCATGACCGCGAGGAGGAATGATCATGAGCGCCATTTCTGTTGAAGCACAATACGACACCGTCGTGGTTGGGGCGAGAGTGGCAGGTGCGAGCACGGCGATGCTGCTCGCGCGCGCGGGCCAGCGCGTCCTCGTGATCGAGAAAGGCGCGGCCGGCAGCGACACCACATCGACGCACGCGTTGATGCGCGCCGGCGTGATGCAGCTCGATCGCTGGGGTCTTCTCGATCGCGTGATCGCATCGGGCGCGCCCGCCATCCGGACTACGACGTTTCACTACGGCGAGGAGGCTGTTGAAATCCCGATCCAGGAGCGCTACGGCGTCGATGCGCTCTACGCGCCGCGGCGCACGGTGCTCGACCGTATCCTCGCGAATGCGGCGGTGGAGTCGGGGGCGTCGATCATCCACGGCGCAACCGTGGGGGGCGTTATGCGTTCGTCGGGTCGCGCGACCGGTGTGGAGTTTCGTGATGCGCGCGGTGACGTGCACAGGGTGGGGGCACGGATGGTAGTCGGCGCCGACGGCGCGCGCTCCATGGTCGCCCGCTCCGTGGATTCCCGCGTGGTGCGGGAAGGCCGCCACCGCTGTGCCGTCATCTACGGCTATTCGCGAGGCCTCGAATTGAATGGAACTCACTGGTATTACGGTCACGATGTGGCCGGCGGCGTCATACCGACCCACGACGACCTGGCCTGCGTGTTCGTTGCCATGCGGCCGGAGCGCTACGAGTCCGCGCGCGGAGGAATCGATGCACTCTTCGCCCGCGTGCTCGAGGAAACGGACACACGCCTCGCGCGCGTGGTCGAGCGTGGTGAGCGGGTGGGAAAGCTGCACCCCTTTGCCGGACGAATCGGCTTCATCCGCGAGGCGTGGGGTCCAGGCTGGGCGCTGGTGGGTGACGCGGGTTGTTTCAAGGATCCGCTCACCGCGCACGGCATGACGGACGCGCTTCGCGATGCTGAGCTCCTGGCCCATGCCGTGCTCACGGGAACCGACGAGGCATTCGCGCGCTATGGGGCCGGCCGGGATGCTTTCGCGGATGAATTCCTCGAGCTTTCCGACGAGGTGGGCTCGTTCAACTGGGACTTCGGACGAGTCAAGGCGCTGCACCACCGCCTGAGCAAGCTCATGTCGCGCGAGTGCGATCTCGTCCATGCGTTCGGTCCGATCCCGGCGGGCGCTTTGCAATAGTGCGCGCATATCGCACCGAGCCTGGTCGAGCGGTCATAACGGGAGAGTGGATCGCCACGCGCAGCGATCCACCTTCCCGTCGAATCACCCAATCCCCTTTCCGGTGGTTATGGGAAAATATGGTGATTCTGTAGAATCATTCCGAAATCTCCAGAGACGGTCACAGTCTTCTTCCCCGCAATGCACAGCGCTATCGGCCTGAGGTGAGTGCCGAGCGACTCCGACAGCATCCAATGATTGCCCCCGTCCGTCGTGATCAAGACTTGCGCAGGGGTGCCGCGGAATAGCGCGAGCGCGGCTGCCGAGTTGCGATCCGCGCACGCGACATCCACGAAAATTGCCTCCGTGCCACTGTCTTGCTTGACCCAGGTGGCGCCGCCATCCGTTGTGCGCAGAATCGTGTTCTCCCGTCCCACCACGAATCCAGTCTCTGAATCGGCAAAGTCAACACCGCTGAGATACGCTGTCACTCCCGGCTGGGCCAGATTTTGCCAGAACGCGCCGCCATCGGTCGTACGCAGAAGCGTGCCGTTTGCACCCACGGCAATGCCGTTGTTCTGGTTCAACATCGCGACGTCATCGAGCTCTTCCGTGGTCCCGCTTTCCTGCGCCGTCCACGTGTGACCGGCATCGATGGTGCGAAGGATCGATCCTCCCGGCCCCACGGCGTTTCCGGTCCATTCATTCCCGGAGTCGATCGCACGCGGGGAGCAATCGACCCGTATTGTTGTCCACTCCGAACCCGAATCAATTGAACGCAAGACAAGGGCACCGTGATTGTCGAATCCGACCGCGACCACGCCATTTGCCCCGAAATAGCACACTCCATACAGGAAGAACGGCCCGGGGTTGTACCGATCCCATGTGGCACCTCCATCGCGTGTGCGAAGGACGGTGGCAACCCCAACCGCGACACCATCGTTCGCATTCGCAAACGCAATACCCGGTATGCGAATGGCTGTAAAGCGTGTCATGTTCTCCCACGTCGCGCCCGCATCGATGGTTCGCAAAATATTCCCTGTCACACCCACCACCACGCCTGTATTGGCATCGAGCAGCGCAGCACCTTTGAAATCTGTCAGTACGCCATACCCTGG
>DATNGX010000481.1:0-3124 GCA_035605755.1 Candidatus Krumholzibacteriia bacterium | reverse complement strand
GATGTCGAGACCGCGCGAGAGCACCAGCACCAGAACGTGGTAGAACCACATGTACTGCAGCGGCATGCCGACGAAGTACGGATCCTGCGGCGGAATTCCGAAATCTGAAATCTGGGCAACGACGGCGGCGTGGAACCACGCGTCGGAGCGAACCCGCCACCACACATGCGTCATGGGCAGCAGCGCTGTCAGGACCACGAGCGCGAGCAGCAGCGCGCCCAGCCAGTCGAGCGACCGGCGCTGGGGAAGCGCGATTTTTTTGCGCAGCGTGGCGTATGCAATCCCGGCGGCTGCAATGGCGAGCGCGGAGATCGCGCCGGAGATCATGATCACCGGCACGTGCAGGGCGAGGCCGGCGATCCCCAGCACGGTCGTGACAATCGGGGAAAGGACGAGCGCGCACAGCACCAGCACGGAAAGTCTCGGCGCGCGCCGCTCGCTGGCGAGGTAGATGGCGGCGCCGGGTGCCAGCATCATCCCCAGCCAGCGAAACACATCACCGGGAACCGCACTCAGGCCGGAGGCAGCCAGGGGCAGGGCAGCCACAAGCGTAAACGCCGCCCATGAGGTTGGGACGTCTCGAGCAAACCGGGGAGGGAGAGGAAAGCGTTTCGACAACTTCAAAAAAACTCAGTCTGTGAGAGGCATGCGCGAGGCGGGTGCGTCACCCCGCTGGCCGCCCGAGAGCCCTCATTTTAAGCCATATACGCGCATGACTTCAAGTTCTCGCTGAAGCCGTGCCGCCCATCACCGTGACGTCGATGGCGCGCCGCGCCGGGCCACCGCTGTCGACAAGCAGGATGGCCTCCCAGCTGCCCAGCTCGGGGTCGCCGTCACGCACCGCGAACGAAAGCGACTCGGCCAGAAACCCCGGCGGAGCCGCCTTCGACACGTCGATGTCGGCGCGGTCCGCCTCGCGTCCGAGCTCCGTGCCGGTCATGGTGCGGCCGGGGTCAGCGCCTTCGCGGACGAGGCGCATGAGGTCGTCGAATGCATCATCCAGCTCGGGTGCGAGGGAAAGAAAGCATTCGCTGCGCCCCACCATCATCACACACAGCCCGTCACGCACGCCCGTCGAGCGGATGAAAGCGCTCACCTCGCCGGTCAGGTCGGCGATGGAAACGCCTTCATCGGTTGCAATTTCGAGCCGGGTGGTTTCGATGCGCATGTCCGCTTCCGGGGTTGCATTGGCGCTGGAGCCGTCGGATACTGCGTCGGGGGATCATGTCCCAAGGGATGCCGCGCAGGGCCCGAACCACCTTAGCAGAGAGGCCCCCATGTCTCGAAAACCTTTTCGACTGCCGTTCAATCGCCCCACGGGCGAGACCCCCGCGGCAGAACCCAACCGGCTACAGGAAGAAAACCGCCAGCTCAAACGCGCCGTCGAAGAGCTCGCCATATTGAACGACCTCGCGCGCGCCATCGGTGCGTCGCTCGATTCACAGGACATCATCCACAAGATCGTCGACCGTTCCATGCGCGCGGTCCTGGCCGAGCAGACGGTGGTGACACTCGTCGACAGGCACGAAGACCGCACCATGAAGACCCTGGTGCGCGCCATGACGAGCTCGGCCGAGCACCCCAAGTTCCATCTGAACGAAAGCCTCCTGGGGTGGATGCACCTCTACAAGAAACCGCTCCTGTGCATGAATCCCGGCGAGGACGAGCGCTTCAAGGGCGCGCACTGGGATCAGTCGGTGCGTTCGGTGTTGTGCGTGCCCCTGCTCGTGAAGTCGGAGCTCATCGGTGTGATCACCTGTTACAACAAGAAGGGCGCCGCGATTGCATTCAGCGATGAGGATCAGCGCCTGCTCGCCATCATCGCCGGTCAATCGGCGCAGATCATCGAGAACGCGCGGCTTTACGAGGAAGAAAAAGCGCTGGCGCGAATGCGCGAGGAGATCCGGCTGGCTGCGCGCATCCAGCAGGACCTGCTGCCCAAAGCAGCGCCGGTGATCGCGGGTTACGATCTGTGCGCGACAAGCATCCCCGCCCTGGTGGTGGGCGGCGATTATTACGACTTCATGCCGCTGGCGGCGGGACGTTACGGGATCTGTCTTGGCGATGTGTCGGGCAAAGGGTATCCGGCCGCCATGCTGATGGCCAACCTGCAGGCCACGCTGCGCGGGCAGTGCATGCTCGAATCGCGCGTCGCGGATACCATCGCGCGCTCCAACCAGCAACTGTACCGGACCACCGATCCGGAGAAGTTTGCGACCCTGTTTCTGGGTGTGCTGGATCCGGAATCCGGCCGCGTTGCCTTCTGTAACGCGGGACACGAGCGGCCCATGTTGTTCCGCACGGGCGGGACGCTGGAGCGGCTGATCGAGGGCGGTCTTGCGCTCGGGGTGCTCGAATCCTGGCCCTATAACGAAGGTGCGGCCGTGCTGGCCCCGGGCGACTTCCTTGTGCTCTACTCGGACGGTATCCCGGAGGCCACTGACGAATTGGGGAATTTCTTCGGTGAAGACAGGCTGATCGCCTGTATCCGCCAGCACGCGACGGAGGGTGCGGCCCAACTGATGGTTGCCATCATCGACGCTGTCAGAAGCCACGAACAGGGCACCGCCCGGGCCGACGATCTCACCATCGTGGTGATCCGCCGGCTCCCGGCGTGAAACCACGGGCTCTGCGGGCCGTAGTTACCACAGTCACCCCATCGGGACATCCGCACGCATGATCGGTCGTCGCATTCAACAGTACGAGATCCGCGAAAAGCTGGGCGAAGGCGGCATGGGTGTCGTCTATCGCGCCGACGACACGCGCCTGGGCCGCGCCGTGGCCCTCAAGTTTCTCCATCCCTCGGTGCTGGCCGCGACGGAGCAGTCACAGCGGCTGCTCGCCGAGGCGCGCGCCGCCGCCGGGCTTTCGCATCCGAACATCTGCACCGTCTACGAGATCAACGAGGGCGGGGGCGAAACCTTCATCGCCATGCAGCTCGTCGACGGCACCACGCTGCGCGACCGGGTGCTCTCGGGCACCATCCAGCCTGCGCAAGCGCTGCGCATCCTGATGCAGATTGCGGAAGGACTTTCGGAAGCGCACAAAAAGGGCATCGTGCACCGCGACATGAAGAGCTCGAACGTGATGATCACGCCGTCGGGCCGCGCGGTGATCATGGACT
>DATNGX010000480.1:0-5052 GCA_035605755.1 Candidatus Krumholzibacteriia bacterium | reverse complement strand
TGACGGGTGTGGTCCACACCGGCATCTCGGGATCGGCGAGCATGTTGTAGACGTAGTGCGTCCACAGATCGGCGTTGTCGCCGGAGACCGTCGCGAGCGGCGTGCGCACCAACCGCGACCGCGCAAAGGCCTCGCCGATGTGCTCCACGTGCTCGCTGTAGAGAAGACGGTAGTATTCGTTCATGTACGGCTGCGCGATCAGCGGATAAACGCTCTCGCTGGCGCCGATCACCGATACTGCGCCGCCGATGGGATTGAGCAGGAAGTGCTCGCCCAGACAGAAATACGTAAAGGCCACCGCGGTGCAGTTGAGCAGGAAGATGTTGGAGTAGCGATCCGTGTTGGTGAGCGCATCCGCATCCGCGTTGACAATGCTTCCATTGCCCACCGACATGTTGAAACGAAAACCGTGTCCGGTGTCGTTCACCTGGTCGTAACCCGCGTTGAGCTGGGCGATGATAGTCGCCGCGTCCTCGGGGAAAGAGCCCGGGTGCGTGGCGTAGTTCTCGTAATACTTCTTCACCGTGAGGGCCGGATCGGTGAGCGAGCTCGCGTAGAGAAAATCCGCGATATCCGCTCCGTCCTGCACCACCGACTGGCCGGTGACCCAGTCGATCGGGAACAGCACTTCCGCGAGGAGCAATGTCGAACCCGTGTAGGCCATGTTGACCGGCGTTTCGTAGCTCTCGATCTTGTCGATCAGTGCGGCGGCGGTGACATTGTCCACGGCGGGCAGACGTCCCGTGTACACCTCGGCATACAGGTCCGTCTGATCGATGTTTACCGCTTCGCCGAAATAGCCGTCGTGGTCTGCGTTCCAGTCGCCGTCGAGACAGCCGAAGTACATGTCGGCGGGCAGCTCCTTCACACCCAGATATGTCGAACGGCCCAGGCGGACCGGAATCTGATCGGTGTCACCGCCCAAAAGCGCGTAGCGGATGCCCCAATCCTGATATGCGTCGAGTATGAAGGTGCGAATCGTCTCCGCGGGATCGGCGCCGTTCTTGTAGTGCGCATCGATCCATTCCGTGGTGCGCACGACGGTCGGAATACCCTTGGAGGTTTTCCAATCGGCGAGCACCTGGAACGACGCGGCGAGCGAATCGTTGGTGATGATGACGTAGTCGACGTCGCTGCCTTCGAGCGACGGGAACGATGTGGGCTGGAAGCCTCCCGCGGATTTCTTCACGCGCGTGCCCGTCTCCGCGTAGAGCGCGGCATCCTGCGGGTTCACCACCAGGTCCGCGAGCATGTGCCGGATATCGTCGCGAAATCCGTCGCGCACACGGTTGCGGGTGGCGATGCGCTGGTTCGACACGTCGGGGCCGGTCGTGATGCGCAGCGCGAGCGACGAATTGACGCTCACCGTCCCGTTGTCAACGCGCACGGGATAGACCGCAAAGCTCGCGATGGTGTAGCCGTGCAGATGACCGGTGCCGAGGAACTGTACGCGCTCGGAGGGATAAACCCCTTCGCCCGTGTAGGTGATGGACGCCGCCGCGGGCGACGAGGATGCGTCCGCCGCAATCGGCGCGCGCTCGGGATTGGCGCCGCGCGCCACCACCGTGTTGTCGCCGGCGGTGACATCGGTGTGAACCACCGTTTCACCCGGGCCGAGCAGGAAATTCACCACGCGAAACGGAAGCATCGGTTCGCCGGGTGCGGTGACGTACTGGTAGCCCGTGCCCGCGGCCGTGATGCGATCACCCGGCGTAGCGGCCTTGACCGAAATGTCTGACGGCCTGGTTTCAACGGTCCAGGTGAGCTCACCGGCGTGAACAGCCGGTGCAAGCGAGGTACAAAAAACAGCCAGAGCGAACGTAGGGAGTGCGAAGCGAAGCAAGCTGGTGCGCACGGCTCCTCCGACGAGTTGCAAGAACCGCAGTTTCCCACGGGCCGATACTGGAGGCGCCAGGCGGCCGGGGATTTTACGGGCGATGATGTGAAACCGATGTCGTGGGAACTGGCGACGCCATCCGGGTGGGGTCACAGCTCCGGGGCGCAGCGTGAGCGGCCGCGCAGCTCTTTGAAGAGCGAAATTGATTATATCGCAAGGCGGTTAGGGCGTCAATGAGGCGTTGGGACGAGGCAAACCCCCGATAGGGGGTCAACCCAAGTCCCTAGTCTGCGACCGAAGCCGGTTGGGAGACCTGATCCGCGTAATCCACGTGCAAAGAGCCTTTCTCGAAGGACACCCGGATGGTCCCACCTTCCCGGATGCTCCTCGAAAGCATCGCCTTCGCGATGTCCCCCTCCAGCTCGCGCTGGATGATGCGCCGCAGCGGCCGGGCGCCGTAGACCGGGTCGAGGCCGCGGGTGGCGAGCTCGCGCACCGCGGCGTCGGTCACCTCTAGGCGCAGGCCGTGGTCGGCGAGCTTCTTTTCCAGCCCGCGCAGCTGAATACGCGTGATGCGCTCCATCTCATCGGAGCCCAGCGGCTGGAACAACACAATGTCGTCGAGACGGTTCAGGAACTCGGGCTTGAACGCGCGCTGCATGGCATCCATCACCGAGCGGCGCATGGCATCGGCATCGCGGAACTGTTCACCCGCGGTGCCGAGGTTGGACGTCATGATGACGATGGTGTGTGAAAAATCCACCGTGCGTCCTTTGCCGTCGGTGAGCCGCCCGTCGTCCATGATCTGCAGCAGCACGTTGAACACATCGGGGTGTGCTTTTTCGATTTCATCGAGAAGCACCACCGAGTACGGGTGGCGTTTCACCGCTTCGGTGAGATAGCCGCCCTCGTCGTAGCCGACGTATCCCGGCGGCGCGCCGATCAGCCGCGCGACCGAATGCTTCTCCCCGTACTCCGACATGTCGACGCGCACCATGCGGTGCTCGTCATCGAAGAGAACCTCGGCGAGTGCGCGCGCGAGCTCGGTCTTCCCCACGCCCGTCGGGCCGACGAACACGAACGAGCCCACCGGCTTGTGCGGGCTCGCCAGTCCGGCACGCGCGCGTCGAATGGCTTCCGACACGGCGTGCACCGCTTCGGGCTGGCCGACGACACGCTCCTCGAGCCGCTCTTCCAGCTTGAGCAGTCGCTCGCGGTCCGTCTCCATCATCTTGCTGACCGGAATGCCGGTCCAGCGCGCGACAATCTCGGCCACTTCCTCCGCCGTGACCACTTCGCGCAAAAGCCCGCCGTCCTGGTGCAGTCGCTCGAGCTCGCGGTTGGCGGCATCGAGCTCGCGCTCGAGCTTCGGGATGGTCGCGTAGCGGATCTCGCCCACTTTCTCGAGACGATTCTCACGAATGGCGAGACTTTCGTCGCGGCGTGCCGCTTCGGTCTTTTCCTTGAGGTCGCGGATGCGCTGGATCACCGCTTTCTCGTTTTCCCAGCGCGCGCGGCGCGCCGAATACCTCTCTTCGAGCTCGGCGAGACGGCGGTTGATCTCCACCACACGGGCGCGCGACGCCTTGTCGTTCTCTTTCTCGAGCACCTGCTTCTCGATGGTGAGCTGGGTGATCTTCTCCTTGTCCTGCTGCAGCTCCACGGGCTGGCTGTCCAGCTCGAGCTTGAGCCGCGACGCGGCCTCATCGATCAGATCGATGGCCTTGTCGGGAAGGAAGCGCGACGTGATATAGCGCGACGACAGGCGCGCTGCCGCCACGATGGCACCATCGGTGATCTTGACCCCGTGGTGAACCTCGTAGCGTTCCTTGAGGCCGCGCAAGATTGCAATCGTATCCTCGACCGTCGGTTCGGACACCGGCACCTGCTGGAAACGACGTTCGAGCGCGGCGTCCTTCTCGATGTACTTGCGGTACTCGGTCACCGTGGTGGCGCCGATACAGTGCAGCTCGCCGCGCGCGAGCGCCGGCTTGATCATGTTGGATGCGTCGAGCGAGCCCTCGGCGGCGCCGGCGCCGACAAGCGTGTGCAGCTCGTCGATGAAGAGAATGATTTCGCCCTCGCTCTGCGTGATGGCTTTGAGCAGCGCCTTGAAGCGCTCTTCGAATTCGCCGCGGAACTTGGTTCCCGCAACCAGAGACCCCATGTCGAGGCCGAGCACTCTGCGGTTGCGAAGCGTGTCCGGCACATCGCCGTCGGCGATGCGCTGGGCGAGGCCTTCCACGATGGCGGTCTTGCCCACGCCCGGATCGCCGATCAATACCGGATTGTTCTTGGTGCGACGCGATAGCACCTGGCTCACGCGACGGATCTCGTCGTCACGCCCGATGACGGGGTCGAGCTTGCCGGCGCGCGCGCGCGCGGTGAAATCGATGGTGAAGCGCTCGAGCGACTGCAGCTTCCCTTCCGGATTCTGATCCACGACGGCCTCGCCGCCGCGCAGGTCCTTGAGTGCGGTGAGGACCCGCTCCCGGCCCACACCGATGGAATGGAGGTATTCGCCCACCGGTGCTTTGCGCTCGCGAACCATGCCGAGCAGCAGGTGTTCGGTGGAGACGTACTGGTCCTGCATCGACTTCGCTTCGGAGATCGCGTTGCGAATGACCGATTGAAAATCGTGCGAAGGGACCGCTTGGCCTCCGCTCTGCGTGGGCATGGAGGCGAGCTGCGCCGAAACCACTTCGCGCACGCGTGACGTGTCGATGCCCATGCGCTGAAACAAGGGCGGCACGAGACCGTCGGTCTGATCGATCAGGGCCGACAGCAGATGCCAGGTGTTGACTTCGGGATGGTTGGCCAGAAAGGCGGCCTCGCTGGCTTCGCTGACGGCGGCCTGGGCCTTTTCGGTGAACTTGTCGAGCATCATCTTGGATCGTTCTCCCTTGCGTCTACCTTATGGATACGACATTCACCGGGCAGGATCGATGCCATTGAGCGACAAATCCTAAACTATTGTGTTAGAATAATTTACATGATTGCTTGAAAACGCGGCGAAGACGGAAGAACTGACGAGTGACAGCCTGACAGCGAGATTTGTCAGTTATTCGCGCTCATAGTAGCGGACGTTCCAGCCACGCGGGATGGCGTAGAAGGTCCGCAGCACCGCGATCTCGTCCGTGGCGAAGTGTTGCACAGAGGGAGCCGGGCCGCCCACCATGATGTGACTGGTATCAAAGCTGTGGTTGAGCCCGAGA
>DATNGX010000479.1:0-6121 GCA_035605755.1 Candidatus Krumholzibacteriia bacterium | reverse complement strand
CGGCGGCTCCTGAATGGGCGGCACCTCGAGATAGTCGCGCAGGAAAATGGCGCACAGCACCGCGGCGTGCGCGATGATCGCAATTTGAAACGCGAGAATGCCGCGCTTGGAGCGGCGCGTGCGCGTGGATTCCACAAGTCCGCCAAAGAGGCGCTCGCTGCTGTCTCCAATGCGGGCGTGCTGTGTCTGATCGATGGCCATGATCAGCCGGCGCTGCCGCCTCCCTCCTGTTCTTTCTGCTGCTTCTGGACCTCGCGCGCACGCTCCTCGTATTCCGTGTAGCGTTTCTGGTATTCGGCTTTTTCTTCCTCCGTGGCCGCGTACTTCTCTTTCTCGCGATACACCAGGTTGGCGTAGATCAGCGCCTCGTAGTAATCCGGTTGCAGCTCGAGCGCGCGCTCGGCAGCCTTGGCGCCCTCATCGAGGAGCGCGCCGCGCTCTTCGTCGGGAACGAGGTTCTTGTGCGAGAAATTGAACGCCATCACGGCAAGCGCGACATACCCTTCCGCCTTTTCCGGCTCGAGCTGGATGCGCTTGCGCGACAGGTCGAGCGCCGACGCGTAATTTCCCATCC
Organism: Candidatus Krumholzibacteriia bacterium; assembly: GCA_035605755.1. Taxonomy (GTDB): domain Bacteria; phylum Krumholzibacteriota; class Krumholzibacteriia; order WVZY01; family JAKEHA01; genus JAKEHA01. The sequence goes on along the minus strand of DATNGX010000479.1, from coordinate 5,547 downwards.
CCATGTACAGATTGGCCAGCATCTGCATTGAAGCCAGATCGCGGGGATGCGTGCGCAGCCGGTCTTCGAGCACCTGCACCGCCTTGTCGGGTTGCTGCGAATCGAGATAGAGCGTGAGCAGGTGCTCTTCGACGCGCTCGAGGTTCACATTTTTGGCAGCGTGACCCGATTCGGCGAGCTGGCGGTATTTTTCGTAGGCCTGCGCGGCGGAATCCGCCAGCGCCTGCCTCTCATCGAGAGTCTGGCTGGCGCGAAACAACGCTTCCTGACTGTAGGCGCGGTTGAGGTACGCCGGTGCCAGCGTGGGAACGCGGGACACGGCTTCGTCGTAGTGTTGAATGGCGCCGCGATAGTCGCCCGCAAGATAACGCTCGTTGCCCTTCTTGAGGTCGAGTCGCGCGGCGAGGCGGTTCGAGAATCCGCCGCAGCCGGTGACGGGCACGAGCCACGCCACCGCGATGATCACCGGCACGATGCGGAGCTTCTGCATCACGCATGCCTCATTCCGGCGGTTGTGTCTGAACATCAAGCACCTCGCGCTCGGGGGTGTGTGATATTCACAACATAGTTGTCAACCGTCCCGGCACGCGAACCGGAAACGCGGCCGCCGAATTGGCTAAGCCTTTTCCTGACCCCGTCGCTAAAAGCTCGCACGCAGCGCAAACTGGAACCGCCGCGGTGCCTGGAACGTGATGGCTTTGCCGAAGTCCGGGCTGGTGTCGCCGGGCTCGTTGAGCTCGAAACCCTGGTCGAAGTCGGTTCCTTTCTGCTGGTTGAAGATGTTGAACACGCGCACGATGGCAGCGAGCTCCTGTCCCGCGAACTTGAACGTGTAGTCGGCATGGAGCCCGACATCGCTCGTGGACGGCCCGCGCTTGAAGCTGCCCGGCACCACGTCGCCGTTGGCGAGGCGCTGGCCGCCTTCGCCGCGCGGCGCGAGCGGAATCTCATAGCCGTTTCCATACACGACGTTGTAACCGAGCGCCGTGATGGGCACACCGGTCTGGAACACATAGCTCAGACCGAGATTGAAGGTGGCGTTCTGTCCGGCGGGAAACGCGCGCGACCCGTAGATGTTGAACACGTGCGTGCGATCGTTGGGGAGCACGCCGTTGGGATCGATGGCGTACTGCCAGATGGCGCGGTCTTCGGGCGTTGCAATGTACGGGAAGTCGAAGAGCGACGTGATGAACGGATCGCTCTGCCCGTTGTCGCGACGGAAGTAGCCCTCATAGTTGCCCCTGAGCTGCGACCACGTGTATGAGCCCGCGAGCTGCCAGCGAGCGCTCCAACGCTTGTCCATCTTGAAGGTGACCGCGTCGTACTTGCGTTCCGGCTTCGGGAATCCGGGCTGGCCGTTGGTGGCGAGAATGTTCGGCCCTGGATTGGTAATATAGTAGTTACCGAAATCTCCACCGGCCAACAGCTCGGTGTACGGTACCAGCGCCACGTCTTCGAGCGTGCGGCCGAGCTGGCGGTGCATGTACGTGACACCCATGTTGAAGTCCTTGATGACTTCGCGCTCTACACCCGCCACGTACTCGTCCTGATACGACAGTTTGGAATTGGGATCGATCACCGTGGGCTCGGTTCCAAAGCTGAAGAAATCGGTGAACGCCGTCGGATCGATGATGACCGGATTGTTGGGGTCACTGAGGTCGACGTTCGCGCGCGGATAGTAGATCACGCTGGTGACTTCCGTCGAAAGCGCGCGCACCGCGAGGTCATTCGGAATCTTGCCGAAGAAGCGACCGTAGGAGCCGAAGACCTTGGTCCTGTTGTCCTTCGTAGGATCAACCGTGATGTGCGCGCGCGGGGCCCAGTTCTTGCCCCACTTGTGTGACGACACGTTGCCGATCAGCTTCTCTTCCTCGTAGCGCAGCCCTCCCATAATATTGATCCACTTCACCGGGCTGTACGAATCCGAGATGAAGAAAGCGAGATAATGATTCGTCGTCTCGGCGGTCAGAGAACCGGTACGGATGCGGTTGATGCGGAAGGTGTCGCTGCTGAGATCCCAGCTGTAACCGCTGGTGGCCGTGGCATAGGTGACCGAATCGGCGCCCAATGAGGGATCGTTCGCAATCGGAATCACAAGCCCGGACGGCCCCGAATAGTTCGCGGTGTTGTCGTAGCCGATATCCTGGAATTCGGCGCCGTAGCGCAGATTGTGCTCGCCGCCGCCCTTGAAGAAATTCGAGAGCTTGAGCAGGTACTGCGTGTTCCGCGACTCCGCGTTGTCGTAGAAGCCCGGACCGCCAAAGCTGATCGGCGTCGCCAGCGAATCGCCGGTCACGGGATCAAAGAACGCCTGGCCGCTGGCCTGGTTGACCTGCAGCTGTTCCTTGAACTTGTCCATGTGGTACGCGACCGATGCCTGCAGGAACGTATTTTCGAACAGCTCGCTCTCCAGACGCACCGCGGCATTGTTGCCGCCAAAGTGAATTTCCGAATACTGCGAAGTCGGATCTTCAACGGTCGCGGAGCTGGTGCGCTGCGGACCCATGTCACCCACGGACGGATCGCCGAACGCCGAAAATGTAAGCGTATTGCGATCGTTCATGAGCCATTTGATGTTGCCGGCGTAGTTCCAGATGGTGCGATCGGACGCGAGCTGGTGATCGAAGCCGAGGTCGCGGCGCAGCGCTTCCGCGGTGCGGAACTCGCGCGTCGTGAACGTCGGATCGAAGGCTCCGTAGAAGAACAGTTTGTCCTTCACGATGGGACCGCTCGCTTCCGCGCCGTAGTCCTGGCTGCGGAAGCTGGTAATATCAACGGCGGAAAAGCCGGCACTGGTCTGCCGGTCGGTGGTGACGCGGTCCGCTTCGGCGCCCTGGTAGTAGGCAAACGGGCTTACGCTCACGGTATTGCCGCCCGTCTTCGTCACCAGATTGACGAAGCCGCCGAGCGCTTCTCCGTATTCAGGCTCGTAGCCGCCCGTCTTCACCTGAACTTCCTTGATGTAGTCGAAATTCACGCCGGTGCCGAGTGACCCGAACACGATCGAGTACGAACCCGCGCTGCCGTAGCCGGCGTTGTTGATCTTCACGCCATCGATTACATAGACGTTTTCGAGACCGCTGGCTCCCGCGATGGAGGGATTCGAATCGCCGCCTCCGGGAATGCCGCTGGCCACCACACCGGGCGCCAACGCCAGGGTGCTCGAGAAATTCCGCCCTACCGGAATGCTCTTCATCATCTCGGAGCTGAATGTCGCGCCGGTGGTCGTGGTGGATATGTCGACGACGGGCGCCTGCCCGATCACTTCGATCTTTTCCGTGACGCCGGCCGTCATGACGACGTCGACGCGCAGACGCGCGCCGAGGCGCACCTCGACATCTTTGCGCTCCACCGTGTTGAAGCCCTGCAGCAACGCCTTCACCGAGTAGGTCCCGGCCGGAAGCTGGGCAAACATGAAGCGGCCATCCGCGTCGGTCGTGCGCGTTTTCGGCCCCGTGCTCGACGACAGCGTGACGGTCACGCCCGGAAGTGGCATGCCCTCCGCATCAGTGACATTGCCTTCAATGGTTCCGGAGGTTGCCTCCTGGCCCATGACGGCACCGTGAAAGACAAGGAGACACAGCGATACTAAGCAGAAGGAAACGATGAGCCTGGTTTTCATGACAGCCTCGCTCTTGCGCAAGGGGCACCCACGGCAAACTACGCACCCCTACGGTCATGACTCCATGCTGTGGTTACCGTGTTTTCGTCTTAGGGTTTTGTCTGAGCCATGCCTGTTTACCAAACACTTAATAAGTACATTGCTGTAGGTCAAGGGGTATTGTTACGTAGGCGCTCGCCCCACCACCGGCGCCACGTGGATTCCCGGGGCCGAATCAGGGAACCACCGAATAGCTGCCAGCGATTGACTTTGCTTGATTCATGTAGATCGCGAACGCGATCGTTCATCCGACATTCTTCCCCGGCGGCACCCCCCCGATCTCCGAACATTACAGCCGAGCCTGGTGCCCGGGCAGAGGGCCAACGGATGCAGATCGAGTCGCCCTGCCGCGCCGCGGCACTCAGTAAGGAGAATCTGCATGCAAGTGTTCAAAAAGGTGATCGACTTCTTCACGCCGGGCGACGCGCATCCCGTCAACCGGCTGCTGACGTACTACATCATGCTCACCATCATCGTGTGGCCGCTGGTCTATTTCTTTCCGGTCGTGGACCGGGCGCTGGGCGGTGCCGTCGTCGACGCGCCCTCGGCGGGCTCGCAGATGCTTGTCGACGCGCTCAACGGCGACACCGTGCGTGGGTTCGATTCCGAGCTCTCGCCGCGGCTGGAGCTCACGCTCAGCACGTTGATCATCTTGATCGGGGTGATGGCGCTGATGCTCCCCGTGTCGTGGGTGTACATGGCAACCCGTTACAACAAGGCGCACGACCAGCAGGTGGCGCAGATCCTCATCTTTCTGCCATTGGTCGTCGCCGGAATCGTCATCGTGGTCCAGCACAGCCTGGCGCTCGCGTTCTCGCTGGCCGGCGTGGTTGCGGCCGTGAGGTTCCGCTCGACCCTCAAGGATGTCCGCGATGTGGTGTTCATCTTTCTCGCCATCGCGGTCGGTTTTGCAGCCGGCGTGCAGGCGCTGATCCTGGCAGCGATCGTCTCGGTGCTCTTCAATGTGGTGCTGATGATGACCTGGAGATATGACTTCGGACGCGGGGTGCTCGAGCCGACCAATGCCTCGCGCTGGAGCGAGCCCTTGCGCGAGCTCGCCAAGAAGCCGGGCGCCAACAATGGCGCAGGCGTTCCCGACCGCGATCTCGTGATCGCGCTCGACCAGAAGCAGGCCGAAGCGCTCGCAGAGCGCTTCGACCGCGTGCACAAACTGGTCGGCCCGGTGGGCAAGAAGGCGCGCTACAACGCAGTGCTCGTCGTCATCACCGACAAGCTGCAGGACGCGCAGATCCACGTCGGCCAGGCGCTCGACGACGTCGCCAAGCGCTGGCGTCTCGACGAAGTGCGGACGGTTCCGGGCAAACCGACCGAGCTTTCCTATCTGGTGCGCGTACCCAAAACTGTCAGTCGCGACGATTTGTTGACCGCTATCAGCACCAAGGCGGGAGAGGACATCGTGAGCTCGGACGTGCAGATTGCTGAGGAACCCAAGGCAAAGTCAGAGGAGGCCAAAGCATGAGGCACGGGCTCCCCATGTGCCTTGTGCTTGTATTGCTGACGGTCTTCGCGTGCGAGCGGCGGTCGAAGGCGGACGAGACGACCAGCAAGCAGGACACCTCCATTCTCGAGACCCGCGAGGCGCGGCTCGAACAATCACTCGCGAGTAACGACAGCACCGCGAAGAGCAACAAGCCTGTCGCGCGCTGGCTGCTTCCGCCCGAGCTCTCCGAGATCTCCGGGCTTGCGCTCACCGGCGACGACCGCCTCTTCGCCCACAACGACGAGTCGGCGCGCATCAGCGAGATTGATTACCGCCGCGGCACCATTCTCAAGCGTTTCTACGCCGGAGAAAAGAGCCTGCGCGGCGACTTCGAGAGCATCACGTTCGGCGACAACCGTTTCTTCCTGCTCACGAGCAACGGGAT
>DATNGX010000478.1:0-2827 GCA_035605755.1 Candidatus Krumholzibacteriia bacterium | reverse complement strand
CCGGACGCAGCACGCTGGTCTTGGCATCCAGCGACCACAGGATGTTGTCGCTGTTTGTGCGCTCGTTGAACTGGTTGGCGTAGAACCACGCCACCGGGAGCGCGTACAGCCAGTCCATCGGACGCCCGCCGTACGTCACCGTCTCCGACACCCCGAATACGCTGTGCCCCACGATCGCTTCCAACCGGTGACCCACCATCCAGCGCTGCGGGTCGGTCCACAGCTGGCCGTAGAAGAAATCGAGACGCAACGCGCGCCAGCGCAACTGCGCGTTCAGCTGATCGAGGCTGATGTTCTCACCGGGAGTAATGACATTGCCGCCCACCGACGGTCCCCAGTCCACATGGTCGCGCCCGAAGAACAGATCAATCTGGTCCCAGTGAGCGTTGATGTATGAGCGCTCGAAGTTCGACGTCAGACCTTTGAAGCTCTTTTCGCGGCGTGATGGCTTCTGATTGCGCGCACGGTCACCATGCTCGGGACCGTAGAGGAGCTGATAACGAACGTCATAGGTATAGTGGTCTCCGAGATGCGCGCGAAATTCCGGCGCGACACCCACGAACGCTTCCGTCTCAGTTGAGAAGTTGATCTGCTGCACATACGGTGTGACCGCGACATCGCCTTCGAGGGCAATAGAACGATCTTCCCCGTACCACGCGCGGTCGTAGCGCGCCGAAACATCGTCTGCCCCGGACACAAACTCGCGCTCCAGTCGCTCCAGCTCGTAGCGATCGCGACCGGAAAGCGCCGCGACGTCGGTGCCGGCAACCTGCTCTGCCAGTGTCTTGATCTCGTCGCGCGTGAACGGGCGGTCGTCGGGAAGCACGCACAGCCCGAGCGATTCAAATCGCTCGAGCGCGCGGTAACACCAGTGATCGAGTGGAATGCGCTCGTGGCCGGTTGCCAACGCGGGCACCGGACACGCCAGCGCGAGAACGATGGCACATCGCGCGAGAGAACGCGCGAGCCGCATCACGCCACGTTCACGTGACCGGCATGCAGCCGGGATTCGGCGGTGCGGTAGGCCTCGCGGGCCTCGTCGCGCATGTCGGCGCGGTCGTACACCATGCCCAGCGCGTAGAACGCGCGGTGATCATCGGGCGAAAGCTCGGTGACGCGCTTGAGCGGCGGAATCGCTTTCGCGGGCTGCTCGAGATGGTTGTAGCACATGCCGATGTGATACAGGATGGACGGATTGTCGGGGTTGGTCTTGAGCGCCGCCAGAAGGAGTTTCACCGATTTGGCGTGCAGACCCTTGCGGAAGTAGATCATGCCCACGAAATAGTTCGCGTCGGCGTGATTGGCGTTCAGGCGCGTGACGCGGCGAAACGCGTCCAGGGCCGCGTCGAGATCGCCCGATTCGTACAGCGCGATGCCGAGGTTGTAATTGGCTTCGACACTGTCAGGCGCGAGACGGATGGCCTGGCGGAATTCGCGAATGGCTTCTTCGTGATTGCCGTGCTCGCCGTAGAGTGCCCCCAGGTTGAAGTGCGCTTCGGCGCTGTGCGGATTGAACTGCAGCGCGCGGCGGAACAGCTGTGCGGCCTGTACGCGGTCGCCGCGCTGGTCCATCAGGAATCCAAGATTGGTGTACGCGCGCGCGTGCGCGCCGTCGATGGAGATGGCGCGACGATAGCTGGCCTCGGCATCGCTCGCGCGCTCGTTGCGCGCCAGCGTCACGCCGAAGCGGTAGTGGCACTCGGCGTTGTCGGGCTCGAGATCGATGGCTTTGCGGTGCGCGGCCAGCGCGTCATCCAGACGCCCCAGGCGATCGTAGATGCGGCCGCGGAAATAGTGCGGCATCGCGGCAGCGGGCGACTCGATGGCCAGACGCTCGAAGCATTCCAGCGCGGCGCCCAGTTCCTCGGCCTCGAGCATGAACTGTCCCACCATTTCGCGCAGGCCCTCGGGAAGACGATCGCGCGCGGCGATTTTCTTCGCGCCGGCCATGGCTTCTTTCTGGCGTCCTTCCTTCCACGCGTCGCGGATGAGCTCGAACTCGGCACGGGGGTCGTTGCCGGGGCCCGACGGCCGCCGGCGGAAAAGCCCGAACGTCTGCGAAGTACCCTTTTCGTTGCGCCGAGTCCAAACTGTCACGAGACCCCTCCTCCACCGGGCCACCCGGGGCCCGAAAACAAGCAAAAACAACAGGATGCCGCTGCTTTCGAGGCGGAACCTAGTACAGGGGTAAAAAATCTGTCAAGAATTTTTCGGAAGAATGGAACTGATTGACTGCGAAGCGCTTCGTTCAGTTTTCCACAGAAATCGCACGACACCGCCGGAGGCGGCCCTGGGAAGGCTATTCGTCCTTCACGCGGATGTCGAGAAGCAGGCGGACGGGCTGGCCCGATCGGATCTGCGCGCGGGTGAGCACGACGGGAACCGTCACGCTCTCCTCCGCCGGCTCCGGCTCCGGGGCGGCTTGAGGCGCGGGCGCGTCCATGTTGACCTCTGCGGGCGCCGACGCTTCCACGCGTGGCGCGATCGCAGGCTTCGCCGGGGCGGCGGGACGCGGCGCGACGGTGTCTTTGGCCACGGGACGGCGCATGGGATCGGTCACGAACTCGTTGGGACCTTCGTCGCGCGCGCTGTCCGATGCGAACGAAGCGTCATCGAGCGCGGGCAGCCGTCCCAGCTCGAGATCGAACGAATCCGTGTTGAAATTGTCGTTCGAGATGGCCGGCGCGGCCGGGCGTGCCGGCGGCGCGGCGGGGGCAGGAGCGGCCACGCCCACGGGCTCGGGCTGTACGGCCGGCCGGGGCGCAGAAACGTTAACTGTTGCCTGCACAGTGGGCGACGGCCCGGGCGCGGGCGCAGCCGGTGCGTG
>DATNGX010000477.1:0-10838 GCA_035605755.1 Candidatus Krumholzibacteriia bacterium | reverse complement strand
CAGCTCCGCGGATCCACCGCCGATATCCAGCACCATGAGATCGCGCTTCGTGCGCAGGCGCGCCTGCACGGAGCGGAGCACCATGGTGGCTTCCTCGGCTCCCGTGAGTATCTTCACCGGCACTCCGGATACGCGCGCGATACCCCGGACAGCGCCCTCTCCGTTGGACGCAGCGCGAAAGGCATAGGTGCCCACGGCGATCACTTCCGCGGCGCCGTTGCGCCGGGCGTCAATGACCAATCGCATGACGGCGCGTACCGTGTAGCGCATGGCGTTGACGTCGAGTTTGCCGGACGCCGCGAGTCCCCGGCCAAGTCGAGTGGGCTCACGCTTGACGTACGTGTAAACCACACGGCCCTTCGCCACGTAACCCACGGCGAGCTTTACAGAATTGGTACCGATGTCGATGACGCCGATCAGGCGCGGCGCCGGGGGTGGGGAGCTCTGCGGCCGGGCGGTCATCGGTGCATGCGAAGCATGTCGATGAGATTGCGCACATCGGTGTCGCCGGGCGGAGAGTGCATCAGCGCCTGCTGGGCGGCGGCCAGCGCGCGTGTGTAGTCGCCCCGCGAGCGGTAGATTTCGGCCAGAGCGAGGTTGGCGGTGCGCTCGTAGCCGGAGAGGGTGGAAATGTTGCTGTAGCTCTGGATGGCGAGGTCGAGCTTGTTCTGCGCGCGCTGCACTTCGGCCAGGGCCAGATAGGCGGGCGGATACACGGTGTGGTTGGGGTCCACGATTTCGTTCAGCATGCGTTCGGCGGATGCGTAGTCGCCGGTCAGTGCGGCGACGCGCGCACGCCCGGTGATGGAGCGCTCGTCACGCGGCGAGATGGCGGCCATCTGTTCAAAGCATTGCCGTGCATGCTCGAGATCTTTGCGCTGCAGGAAACAATCGCCCATGCAGTCGAGAGCGTGCATGGCCTGGTCGTCGTTGCCACCGACACGCGCCAGTACTTCGATGGCGCGCGAGCACATGCCCTGCTCCCACAGGAGCGTGCCCAGGTTGTAGTCGACGTCGCGCTTGATCAGATTGTACGCCGGGGTGGGATACTCCTGGCTGATCTCGTCGGCGCGCGTGTAGTGCGCGAGCGCCGTGCCCTTGAGTCCCATCTTGAGGTACGCGTTGCCGAGCGTGAAGTTCGAGAACGCATCGGAATATGCCCGCATCTGCTTCTGATACAGATAATCGGAGTTCACGAACAGCGCCGCCGGCGCCACGATGAGGAGCGCCTTCACGAGGTCGAGCGACTTCCTGCGGTAGGCGTCGACGACGTACACGCACGCGTACGCGGAAAACAGAGTCATCGCCGGCATGATGGGCAGCCGGAAGCGGGCGTTCACGAAGAATGCGATCACGCCCAGCGAGTACACGACGATGAACAGATAGAACATCGCCAGCTCGTTGCGCCGCCGCCACAGCAACACGCCGCCCAGAAACGCCAGCGGCGCCACCAGCCAGAATCCCGGCAGCGGCACCCACTTCATCTTGGCCAGCTTCCAGAAGAAGTAGATGTACTTGTCGTTGGCGCGCTCACCCGCGCCCCAGTACATGCGGAACTTCTTCCACATGAGCGGCCACGCCTTGTCGGGTTGGTCGTGGATGAACTGTTTTCCCCGCGCGAAGTAGTAATCGGAAACCTCCGCGAGGTTCATCTTGTGGCCGGTGTCCTTCTCGGCCATGGCGATGGCGTCGAAATAGCCGCCCCACCAGTCGGCGCGCGTGCCGGGCACGATGGCGGTCGAGCCGTCGGAGTTGGGATTGTTGCCGATCCAGAAGTTCACACCGCCCGATGCGCCGACGGGAACCACGGCCTTCGCGACCATGTAGTTGCGGATCATCACCGGCGCGATGGGGATGGCGCACGCAACCGCTGTCACGATCAAACGTGTGATCCAGGTTTTCGCCGTCGCCGCGCGATTGCGCGCCAGGTAGATCGCCGCCGGCACCGCAATGAAGAACACCATGACGCTGGGACGATCGATGGTGGCGAGGCCGAGCGTGAAACCGCCCGCCGCGAAGAGCCATATTTTCTGCGTCTTCATCGCGCGCAGGAGCAGATACATCGAGATCGTGTTCAGGAAAATGAACGTGGTCTCGAGGAGCAGGTCGCCTTCCATGTAGACGAGCACCCAGTACAGCGCCGTGGTCAGTCCGGCCACCAACGCGACGCGCCGTGAAAAGAGATCGCGGGCGGTCAGATAGATCAGGCCGGCGGTGAGGGAACCGATCAGGTGTTGGACGAACACGGCAAAGGCGATGCTGTTGCCGCTCAGTTTGTACAGAAACGCGAGAAAGTACGGATACAGCGGCCCGCGGAAGAACGCGTCCGTGCCTTTGGTTCCCCCGTTGACGAGATCCAGGGCCCACTCGTGGTGATAGAGCGAGTCCATGATGGGAAAGCGAAAGGTCGGATTGAATTTCTGGTTGAGAAAGAAGAACGCGATGCGCAGGAGCAGCGCCACACCGACCACAAGGCCCAGCTCGGCCCAGTCGCGGCGGTTTTTCCAGCCGAAGGGAACGGCGTTATCGAGCGCGGATGGCTTCGATTTGGCGGATGCCGCCGGTTTCACCGGGCGTGAAGCCGGCGTGGCGGGACGTGTCTTGTTCTTGTTGGCCATGGATAAAAGACACCGCGCCGAGAGGCGCGGTAAAACGTGATCCTACCACATCGTTATGGGCACTTCAAAGTCACGGCTCGTGGTCTGTTCCCGAGATTCACGGAACGATTCGTGCAGATGTTCGGACAAGTATACATGCGGAGCGGACGGGTGTTCCGTCGCCCGCCGGGGAACGCTTCGCCCTCTTGATCCATGACCGACCACGACGCCAGCGCCACCACCGCCACCCGATTGAACGCCGAATTGCTGGCAATGGTTCGCATTGCCGGGACGATTCTGCAGTTCACCCGGCTCGACGACATCCTCGAGGCCATCACGCGCGAGCTCTCGCAGCTGATTGAATTCGATCGATCCAGCGTTGCCCTGGTTTCGCCCGACAGCCAGTCCCTGGTTCTGAAGCACGTCTACTGCAAGGGGTGCAAGGAGACCGAGGTCGAGGGCCATGTGATTCAGCTCAACGAGCGCACCCTCCCCGGGTGGGTGTGCGCCAACCAGCGCGCCGTGCTGCGCACCGATGTCGCGGCCGATGCTCGCTTCGTGGAAACCGTGAAGGGCGATCCACTGGGCTCCGACATGGTGGCCCCGCTCATGGCGCGCGGCAAGGTGATCGGAACTCTCAACGTGGGTTGCCGCGCGGTGAATGCACTCGTCGACACCGATCTGGAAAAGCTTGTCAACTGCGCCAACATTGCGAGCGGCGCCATCGAGCACGCCATTCTGCTGGAAGAAGCCAAGGACCTCGGCGAGCGCTACCGCACGCTGCAGCGCAACGCCAGCGACATCATCATGCTGATCGACCGCAACAGCGGGCGGTTGGTGGAAGTGAACCGGCAGTGCTGCGAAGTGCTCGGCGCCAAGGAAGAAGAGCTCCTGCGCAAGTCGTACTTCGACCTGTTCCACACCGAAGACCAGTTCCAGGCGCGCCGCGACTTCGTGAACATCATGAGCGGCAAGTCGCGGTCCTTTGTGGACCGCCGTCTGGTGGGCCGCGACGGAGCGGTGATCTTCGTCGACATCTCCGCCAGCCTGATCGAGCTCAAGAGCGACACCTTCATCCAGGTGCTTGTGCACGATATCTCGCAGCGCAAGATGCTCGAGCAGCAGATCATTCTTCAGAACAAGAATCTGCAGGACGCCAACCAGCGCCTGCGCGAAGTCGACGAGATGAAGACCGAGTTTTTGGCCAACATCAGCCACGAGCTGCGCACGCCGCTCTCGGTGATCATCGCGTACACCGAAGCGCTGCGCGACGGGCTGGTGAACGAGCAGGACCGGAAGCATTTCCTGGAAGTGGTGGCGGAGAACGGGCAGGGCCTGCTGCGGTTGATCAACGACCTGCTGGATCTTTCCAAGCTGGAAGTCTCCGGAGCCATGCTGAGCTTTACGCTTTCCCACATCCACGATGTCGTGCGCGTGCTGTGGCCCAAGGTGGCTTCGGCGGCGGATGCAAAGGGAATCGAAGTGACCTTCAAGCCCGGCTACGAGATCCCGGTGGTCTACATCGACAACAAGCGCATCAGCCAGGTGGTGATGTCGCTGGTGACGAACGCGGTGAAGTTCACCGAGCGTGGTGGCAAGGTGGAGTTGTCGACGCGCCGCTCGCCCGAGGGCGTGGTGGTGCAGGTGGTTGACACCGGCGCCGGAATTCCCGACGAGCAGATCGCGAACATCTTCGACACATTCCGTCAGATCGACGGGTCCTCCACGCGGCAGGCGGGCGGCCTGGGAATCGGCCTCGCGATTGCGAAGCACATCATCGAGCTGCACGGCGGCAAGATCTGGGTGGAGAGCAGGCAGGGAGTGGGGAGCACATTCTGCTTCATGATCCCCGTCGAGACCGACGAGGTCACACGCCACTCCAACGAGGGCGGCGACGCGCTCATGCGCATGGTGCCCGCCAATGTGACTTCCGTGGATGCGTGGATCGATTCCCATCTCGGTGATACGGGCTCATAGGGCCCGTCTTACAAACTATTGCGAATATCGAAATGAGTTCGCGAGATTTCCGATGATCTCGCGAACTCATTTTTGTTTCTACGTAATCATCGTCATAACTCATGGTGGGTTAAATTTACCTTCGTTGCGAAGGTAAAAAACACCCAGCAGGCCAAAACAAAACGCCGCGATGGTTTCCCACCGCGGCGCTTTGAGTTGATAACACGTTTCGCGCGACTACGCGTTCGTCTCTTCCACCGACTCCGTCAGCACGGTCGCGACGTTGTGTGCGACCTTGAGCTGACCGCGGCCGATCTTGAAATGCGCGACGCGGTTGTCCTGGAAGCGCACTTTCAGGTCGCCGTCCTTGAGCGTCGAGATGATGGGCGCATGGTGCGCCAGGATACCGAGGTATCCCGCGCCGCCGGGCGCCACGATCGACACGACCTCGCCTTCGAAGGCAGTCCGCGTCGGCGTGAGCATCTTGAAGTTGAACGTGGCTTCCATGCTCGATTACATGCTCTTCGCGCGCTCGACCACTTCGTCGATCGAACCCGCCATGTAGAACGCCTGCTCCGGAATCGAGTCGTGCTTGCCCTCGATGATTTCTTTGAAACCGCGGATGGTGTCCGCGATCTTCACGTACTTGCCCGGTGAGCCGGTGAAGACTTCGGCGACGAAGAACGGCTGCGACAGGAAGCGCTGAATCTTGCGCGCGCGCGTCACGGCCTGGCGATCCTCTTCCGAGAGCTCGTCCATACCGAGAATCGCGATGATGTCCTGCAGCTCCTTGTTGCGCTGCAGAATCTCCTGCACGCGGCGCGCCACGTTGAAGTGCTCCTCGCCCACGACGGAGGGGCTCAGAATGCGCGAGGTCGAAGCCAGCGGATCCACGGCGGGGTAGATGCCGAGCTCCGCGATCTGGCGCGAGAGCACCGTGGTCGCATCGAGGTGCGAGAAGGTGGTGGCAGGCGCCGGATCGGTGATGTCGTCGGCGGGCACGTAAATGGCCTGCACGGACGTAATCGAACCCTTCTTTGTGGAACAGATTCTTTCCTGCAATCCACCCATCTCAGTTCCCAGCGTCGGCTGGTAGCCTACCGCAGAAGGCATACGACCCAGCAATGCCGATACCTCAGAGCCCGCCTGTACAAATCTAAAGATATTGTCGATGAACAGGAGCACGTCCTGGTTTTCTTCGTCGCGGAAGTACTCCGCCACGCTGACACCGGTGAGACCGATGCGCAGACGCGCGCCAGGCGGCTCGTTCATCTGTCCGAACACGAGCGACGTCTTCGACACCACGCCCGACTCGTTCATTTCGAGCCAGAGGTCATTGCCTTCGCGTGTGCGCTCGCCCACGCCGGCGAACACCGAGTAACCGCCGTGCTCGGTGGCAATGTTACGAATGAGCTCCTGAATGAGCACCGTCTTGCCCACGCCGGCGCCGCCGAACAGACCGATCTTGCCGCCCTTGGCGTAGGGAGCGAGCAGGTCGACGACCTTGATGCCGGTTTCGAGCTGCTGCACTTCGGAGGCCTGGTCTTCCAGCTTCGGCGCCGCGCGGTGAATGGGGTAGCGCTTGCCCGGATCGGCGAGCGGGCCCAATCCGTCGATCGGCTCCCCGAGCACGTTGAAAATGCGGCCCAGCGCCTGCGCACCCACCGGCACGCTGATGGGCTGGCCATCATCGACGACTTCCATTCCGCGCACGAGCCCCTCGGTCGACGTCATGGCGATGGCGCGCACGACGTTGTCGCCAATGTGCAGCGACACCTCGCACGTGAGGTTGATGTTGCGCTCCTTGTCGACGATCTTGAGCGCGTTGTAGATCGCGGGCAGCTGTCCCGACGGGAACTCGACGTCCACCGTGGGGCCGATCACCTGGACGATCTTGCCCGTGCTCTTCGTGCTCGCGTGTGCCTTGCTGGGCATGGCATTCGTGCTGACGTTCATGACGATCTTTCTCCCGTTTGCGGGTTCTTACTTCAAAGCCTCGGCGCCGCCGACGATTTCGGCCAGCTCCTTGGTAATGGTCGCCTGACGCAGGCGGTTTCGTTCGATGACGAGGGCATTCAATTTGTCGTCTGCATTCTTGGTGGCCTGCTGCATCGCGGCCATGCGCGCGCCGTATTCGGACGCGAACGAATCGGCCAGCACCGAGAACACGATCGACGTGGCGTAGAGCGGAATCAGATCCGCGAACAGCTCGTCGCGCGAAGGCTCGATGATGTAGTTGTCGTCGGCGCGGGCGCCTTCGACGGGCGGAATGCTGAGGAACTTCTGGGTCGTGACCTTGTAGAGCGCCGCCTTGAGCGAACGCGCATAGATGAAGTAGAGCGCGTCGACTTCGCCCTTCACGTACAGCTCGATCAGGCGGCCCGTGATTTCCTTGATCTCCTCGAGCACGAGACGGTCGCTGACGCCGGCCTTGTGCCAGATGATCGGGGTGGGACGGTTCTTGAAGAAGGCGTGACCCTTCTTGCCGATGGTGATCAGCTTGACGTCCTGGTCCTTGTGCTCGCGGATGTAGAGCTGCGCCGCGCGGATCAGGTTGGAGTTGAACGCGCCGCACAGTCCGCGGTCGGCGGTGATGAGCACGATGCCGGGCTTCTTGGGTTCGTGCTGCGAGAAGAGATGGCCCAGCGTGGTCTTGAGCACCGGCTCGCCCTCGATGAACGAGAACTCAACCGGTGCATCCGCCATTTCCTCGATGCCGCCGCCGGCGAGACCGCCGAGCACACGATCGAGCTCCTCCGCGAACGGCCGCACCGCCTGCGCGCGATTCTGCGCGCGGTTGAGCTTCGCCGCCGAGACGAGCTGCATCGCCTTGGTGATCTTGCGGATGTTTTCAACCGCACGGATCCGCTGTTTGAGGTCGAGTAGTGTGGCCATTGCTTTCCGGTTCTGGTCCTACTTCTTGAGCGACGCTGCGAACTGCTGTTTGAACTCGGTCGCTGCCTTGAGCGCTTCGGCCTCGAGAGGCTTGTCGAACGCCTTCTTCTCGCGCAGCTGGTGCACGACGTCCGGGTACTTCTGATCCAGGAACTTGTTGTACTCGACCTCGAAGCGCTTGAGGCTCGCGGTCGGCAGATCGTCGAGCAGACCCTGGTTGGCGGCGAAGATCAGGAGCACCTGGCGCTCGGTTGCGAGCGGGACGTTTTCATCCTGCTTCAGGATCTCCACCATCTTCTCACCGCGCGTGAGCTGGGCGAGTGTCGACTTGTCGAGGTCGGAGCCGAAGCGCGCGAACGCGGCCAGCTCGCGGTACTGCGCGAGTGCGAGACGAAGGGTACCCGCGACCTGCTTCATCATCTTGGTCTGTGCGTTCGATCCCACGCGCGAAACCGAAATGCCCACGTTGATGGCGGGGCGGATGCCGGAGTAGAACAGATCGCCCTCGAGAAAAATCTGACCGTCGGTGATCGAAATCACGTTGGTCGGAATGTACGCCGTCACGTCGCCGAGCTGCGTCTCGATGATGGGGAGTGCCGTGAGCGAGCCGCCGCCGAGCTTCTCGTGCAGCTTGGCCGCGCGCTCGAGCAGGCGCGAGTGCAGATAGAAGACGTCGCCCGGGTACGCTTCGCGGCCCGGCGGGCGGCGGAGCAGGAGCGACATCTGGCGGTACGACTGCGCGTGCTTGGAAAGATCGTCGTAGAAGCACACCGCGTGGCCGCCACGATCGCGGAAGAACTCGCCCATGGCGCAACCCGCGTAGGGAGCCAGGAACTGGAGCGCCGCCGGATCCGACGCCGACGCGCTCACCACGATGGTGTACTCCATGGCGCCGTGCTGTTCGAGCTTGCGCACCACCTGTGCGACCGTCGATTCCTTCTGTCCGATGGCGACGTACACGCAGATGACGCCGGTGCCCTTCTGATTGATGATGGTGTCGACGCAGATCGCGGTCTTGCCGGTCTGGCGGTCGCCGATGATGAGCTCGCGCTGTCCGCGACCGATGGGAATCATCGAGTCGATGGCCTTGAGGCCCGTCTGCAGCGGCTCTTTCACGGGCTGGCGCTGGACCACGTTCGGAACCACGGCTTCAATCGGGTTGAACTGCTTCGCGGCGATCGGGCCCTTGCCGTCGATGGGCAGACCGAGCGAGTTCACGACGCGGCCGAGGAGCGCTTCGCCCACGGGAACCTGCGCCACCTTGCCGGTGCGCTTGACCGTGTCGCCTTCCTTGATGCCGGTGTCGGAACCGAAGAGCACGGCACCCACGTTGTCCTGCTCGAGGTTCAGCACCATGCCGATCACGTTGCCGGGGAATTCGAGCAGCTCGCCGGCCATGGCGTCTTCGAGTCCCCAGATGCGCGCGATACCATCGCCCACCTGCAGGATGGTGCCGACCGACTCCATCTCCAGGCTCACGTTCGCCTTCTGGAGCTGGGTCTGAATGATCGAACTTACTTCTTCAGGTCGAAACGCCATGCTCTTCTCCTCAATTCACCCGGGCTTCGAGCAGGTTCTGCTGAAGCTCGGCCAGTTGACTGCGTATGCTTCCGTCGATGATCTGTCCGCCCGCGATCATCACCATGCCGCCGATGATCTTCGGATCGATGTGCTTCTCGATGATCGCGGTCTTTCCCGTGCGGCGCTCGATCGCGTCCTTGGTCTTGCGCTCGAGCTCGGAGTCCATCGGGACCGCGGTGACGATGCTCACCTTGAGAATGCGGTTGTGCTCCTGGTACAGCGCCTCGAACGGCTCCACGATGTCCTCGAAGCGGTTCTTCGCGAATTCGTCGATGCGCTTCTTGTTGATCAGCAAAAGGACGAACTTCACGAACAATCCCGAGGCGCGTTCGCCGATGGCGGTCACGATCAGGTCGTGCTTCTCGTCCGTCGAGACGCGATGCGACCCGAGGAACACGCGCAGCGCCGGCTCATCCGAAACCAGCTTCGCGAAGCTCACCAGATCGCCGTGCACCTGGTCGAGGACGTCCTCGGCCACGGCGGCGTTGAAAAGCGCCACCGCGTAACGTTTGCCGATTCCCGAAAGCGCCACCCGTTACCGTCCCGCGGGCTGTGACCCGACTTCGTCCAGGAACTGATTGATCAACTTGCGATGCTGGGCATCGTCGAGACGCGTGTGAATCAGCTTCTCGGTGGCCGTGATGACGGCGCTGACCATCTGGTCGCGGTACTCCACGTTGGCCTTGTCCATGTCGAGGTTGATGTCCTCGCCGGCCTTGACCCGCATGGCGATGGCTTCCTTGCGCGCCTCATCGCGGATTTCTCCGGCGATGCGGTGCGCGTCGTTGACCGCTTCCTGGATGCGAACACGCCGCGTGTTCTCGATCCCGGCCAGTTCTTCCTCGAATTTCCGGCGCAGCCCGTCGACGTCGGACTTCGATTTCTCGATGCCCGCGAACTCGGCAGCAATCGCCTCGCGGCGCTTCTCGGTGAACGCGAGCAGTTTGCCCCACGCATACTTGCGAAGCAGCCACAGGACGATCAGAAACCCGACGGCCTGGGTGAGTAATGCTTTCCACTGAAGTTCCATCACGCTCTCCTGAGTTGCCGCGCGCCGCATGCGCGCAGCGCCGGGCTGCTACTGAATTTTGCTCATCAGAAGGAACACGGTCACGAACGCGTAGATCGTGAGCGCTTCGATCAGACCGGCGCCGATGATCATCGCGGTCTGAATCTTGCCCGACGCTTCCGGCTGGCGGCCGATGGCTTCCATGGCCGAACCGATGGCGCGGCTGAAGCCGATACCCGAGCCGATGGCAGCGAGGCCCAGACCGATCGGCAGCGAAATGCCCAGAGCTGTTGATGCATCCATTTCTTTACCCTCCGTGGTTCAAAAAAACGTTCACGCCCGAACAATACTAATGGTGATGCCCCTCAGCGGCGTGATGCTCGTGAGGCAGCCACAACAGAATGTAAATCGTGCTCAGCAGCGTGAAGACGAGCGCCTGGATGAAGCTCGTCAACAGCGCGAGAAAAATGAACGGTACCTGGAACGGAATTCCGACCGGCGAATGGAACGCGCTGAGCGCGGTGACGCCGAGACTGCAGAACGCGAAGAGCAGCACGTCTTCGCCGGAAACGTTTCCAAAAAGTCGCAGCGAGAGACTCACCGGGCGCGCAATTTCGCCGAGTATGTGAATGGGGAACATGATGGGCACGAACGCCCATTCCACCGGGCTCTGCGGATTGCCGGCCAGGTGCTTCACGTAGCCCAGCGGGCCGTTGCGCGTCAAGCCGATGTAGTGCACGTACACGAACACGCACAGGGCGAGCGCCACGGTGGTGTTCGGGCTCGCGGTGGGCGACTTG
>DATNGX010000476.1:0-3859 GCA_035605755.1 Candidatus Krumholzibacteriia bacterium | reverse complement strand
GTGCTGACCCTGTGTATTCCGATGCGCAAGATCCAGAAGCTCGAGCGCGTGATGCCCATCGATCACTTCGAGAAGCTGGCCAAGACCATGCTCTTCACCTCGATGATCGTGGGCTACGCCTACACCATCGAGTTCCTGCTCGCGTACTACAGCGGCAACGTGTACGAGTTCGGCATCTTCAAGGACCGCGCCACCGGCTACTACAAGTACCAGTACTGGGGCATGGTGTTCTGCAACATGATCGTGCCCTTGCCGTTGTTCATCAAAAAATTGCGCCGCAACATGAAGTGGCTGTTCATCACGTCGATCTTCGTCAACATCGGCATGTGGCTCGAGCGCTTCGTCATCATCGTGACGTCGCTGGCGCATGAGTACGATCCGTACGCGTGGGGCGTGTACCACCCGCGCTGGCCGGAATGGTGTCTGACCATCGGCACGTTCGGATTCTTCTTCATGATGTTCCTGCTGTTCTGCAAATTCCTGCCGGTGGTTGCGATCACCGAAAAGAAGGAAGAGGTGCATTGATGGAGCGCATCGTATTGCAGAGCGAGCACGATTTTCTGCACAAGCTCGAAGAGCTGGTGAAGAGCGGGGTCAAGCCCGACAACATCGAGACGCGCACGCCGCACCCCGTGCACCACGCCGAAGACATCCTGCGCATGAAGCCGAGCAATGTGCGCCTGTTCGTGCTGCTGGGCGGCCTCGCCGGCATCGCGACGGGTTACCTGTTTCCGTCGCTCACCGCACTCGACTGGCCCCTCCATGTGGGCAACAAGCCGCTGGTCGGCATTCCGCCCTACACCGTGATCGCATTCGAGCTCATGGTTCTCTTCGGAGGCCTGAGCGGTTTCCTGGGACTGATGATCGAAGCCCGCATGCCCGCGGTGCGGACCATCATCTCCAACGACGAGTTCAGCGACTCGTTTGAAATCTACGTGAAGAAGGACTGACGATGGGACCTCGGCTGAATTCCAAGACGATCTACATCGCGAGCATCGTGGTCGCCGCGCTGGTCTTCCTCGCGGAAAAACTGCTCGAGCCCGGAGTCGGGGGAGCGCTGACGATCACACTGGCCGTGTTCATCGGCCTGGCCGAAGGCGCCACCGTGTTGATGGCGGGCGCCGAGATCTCGGACGGGCACTGGCACCGCCAGCTTCTGCCCGGCGCCGGCGCGCTGCACTGCATTCTTCCCGCCGCCGTGCTCCTGTTCCTGGTCAACATTCCGCAGTTTGCGATGTATCCATGGTGGGAGAGCCACGGTGTGTGGTTCAACCAGCCCTTCTTCATCGGGCGCAACGTCGTCTTTCTGCTGTTGATGTTCGTTCTGTGCCGCGTGTTCATGGTGAACGCGCTGCGCGGCTCCTCGCGCACCAACTTCTGGGCTGTCGTGCTCGTGATCGCGTTCGTGTGGCACCTGAGCATGATCGGCATCGAGTGGTTCATGTCGATCGAGCGGCCCTGGTTCTCGACGCTCCTCGGCGGCTTCGTCATGGTGAGCGCATTCCTGTCCGGAATCTGCGTCCTCACCCTCATCATCTACAGCTGGCGCACGCGCAGCGACGGCCCGGCCAAATTGATCCAGAAATCGATGGGCGGGCTCGTGTTCGGCTTCGCCACCTTCTGGGCCTATTTCTTCTTCTCGCAGTTGATCGTCATCTGGTACGGCAACATCCCGGAAGAGACCCATTACCTCGTCCGCCGCGTGGGGCCCCATTCGCCCTACAGCCTGGTGTCGAAGTTGATTTTCATCATGGTGTGGATGTTCCCGTTCGCGGTGCTCCTCTCGCGCAAGAACAAGACCCGCGCCTGGGTCACCTCGGCGCTCTCGATCATCATCCTGACCGGTGTGACCATGATGTACTGGCTCATGCTGGCCCCGGTGATCCCCGTCTCGATCCCGCTGCTCGTCATCGAGATGGGCCTGATGGCCCTCCTTACCGTGGCCGCGGTGCGCTCCCGGGAGGCCCTCATGCCGGCCCTGGCCGGCCCGGTTCCGGCCGAGGAGCACGGGCACGCGACCGCGAAGGCCCACTAGGAAGTCCTGACCGGCTCGAGGCCCGCAGGATATCCCGCATCAGGCCCTTGACGGGCTTTGCGGGACTTGTTATAAATGTCCTTCTTTCTCCCCCGGGAGACTTGGGATTGGAGCGCCCGTCGGCGCAGGTGATTTTCTATGTTCATGAAGACCCATACAGTTAAAGCTAGCGAGATCCAGGAACGCTGGTACGTGGTGGATGCATCAGAGCGTCCGCTCGGCCGGCTTGCGTGCGAAGTGGCAAACACGCTTCGCGGTAAGCATCGCCCTGAGTTCTCACCCCACCTCTCGCTCGGCGATCACGTGATCGTCGTCAATGCCGACAAGATTTACGTGTCGGGCAACAAGCGCGAGGACAAACTCTATTACCGCTTCTCGGGTTATCCGGGTGGTCTCAAGGTGAAGACGATGCGCGACGTGATCGCCGACGATCCGACGACCGTCATTCGCACTGCAGTCCGCAAGATGCTCCCGCATACGCGCCTCGGACGCCGCATGCTGAAGAAGCTCAAGGTCTACGCGGGTCCGGAACATCCGCACACGGCGCAGAAACCGCAGGGCATGCCGCCCACCGGCTACTGATCCAACGAAGGAACACGATGACAGCGAAGAAAGCAGAAGCCGCGGTCAAGGCCGCGCGAATCGGTGCGGTGGGTCGTCGCAAGGAAGCCGTGGTGCGCGTTTACGTGACACCCGGCAGCGGCAAGATGCGGATCAACGGCAAGGACGTCCAGGACTACCTGGGTCGCGAGACGCTCGTGTTCCTGGTCAAGGAACCGCTCGAAGCCACCGACACCATGGAAAAATTCGACGTCGACGCGCGTGCGGTCGGCGGCGGTGTCAACGGACAGGCGGGTGCCCTGCGCCTCGGCCTGGCCCGTGCTCTGGTGAAGATCGACGAACGCTTCCACCCGATGCTCAAGGCCCGCGGGCTCCTCACGCGCGATCCGCGTATGAGAGAGCGCAAGAAGTACGGTTTGGCGGGTGCCCGCAAGCGCTTCCAGTTCAGCAAGCGATAGGGTTGTAATACCTCGCGTCGGCAAGCCTCCGCGAGGATTCTAAATCTCTCACAAGAGAGTAATCGTGTGATCGCGTGCTCCACAGGAGTGAAACGCGCGGTCATCACACAACGACACACACTGCGCCCCGACAGGGCTCTCCCGGTGCTCCGGATGTGACCGTGAGTTGGAGTGTCCGCGCAGTGGATGAACAACCGAAAGGAAAGGGGACAATTTATGGGTGACACCACCCTCAAGGACCTACTCGAAGCGGGCGTTCACTTCGGTCACCAGACCAAGCGCTGGAATCCGAAGATGAAGCCCTTTCTTTTTGCCGAAAAGAACGGCATCCACATCATTGACCTGGAAAAGACGATGACGTGCCTGATCGAGGCGCGCGACGCCGTGCGCGAAGTGGCGACCAACGGCAAGCCGGTGCTCTTCGTGGGCACCAAGCCGCAGGCCAAGTTCGCCATCAAGGAGCAGGCCGAGCGCTGCAACATGCCGTACGTGACCGAGCGCTGGCTGGGCGGCACGCTCACCAACTTCAACACGGTGCGCAAGAGCCTTTCGCGTCTCACGTACCTGGAGAAGATGGAAGCCGACGGCACCATCAACCAGTTCAACAAGAAGGAAATCTCCGGCTTCAACAAGGAGCGCGGACGCATCATGAAGACCCTGGGCGGCATCCGCAACATGTCGGATCTGCCCGGCATGGTCTTCGTGGTCGACACCAAGAAAGAGATCAACGCCGTCAACGAGGCGCGCCGTCTCAAGATTCCCATCGTGGGCGTGGTCGACAGCAATGCCGATCCGGAAGAAGTGA
>DATNGX010000475.1:0-2645 GCA_035605755.1 Candidatus Krumholzibacteriia bacterium | reverse complement strand
CCGCGTCCCCGTGGAAGGTCCGAAGACGCCGTCCATCGCGGTGCTGCCGTTTGCAAACATGAGCAACGATCCGGAGCAGAGTTATTTCTGCGACGGGATTGCCGAAGACATCATCAATGACCTCACGCGCATTGAAGGGCTGCGCGTGGCGGCGCGCACGACATCGTTCGCACACCGCGCCACATCGGTGGACATTCGCGAAATTGGCGCACAGATCGGCGTGGATTCGGTACTGGAAGGCAGCGTGCGCAAAGCCGGCAATCGCCTTCGCATCACCGCACAGCTGATCGATGTGTCAAACGGCTATCACATCTGGTCGGAGCGATGGGACCGCGACCTGGCCGATGTATTCGCCATCCAGGACGAGATCGCGCACGCGATTACGGCGGCCCTGCGCGTCAAGCTCTCGACGCGTGAAGAGAAGCTCGTTAAACCGGGAACCACGAACCTCGAGGCGTACGACCTGTTTCTACAGGGGAGACGCCGGATCTACGAAGGCCGCCGCGCGCTGTTCGAGTCACGTCTGTTCTTGCAGGCGGCGGTCGACCGTGACCCCGGCTTTGCACGTGCTCATGCTTCGCTGGCGCTCGCGGGCATTTTCATCTCGCAGTTTTTCCCCGACCAGGCCCAGGACCTGATCCCGCAATCCCGCAAGGCGGCCGACCGCGCGCTCGCGATCGATCCGGATCTTCCGGAAGCGCACACGGCGAAGGCATACCTGCTGGCGCTGACGGGCAACGACGCTGAAGCCGAGCTTGGGTTCAAGAAAGCGCTGCGGCTCAACCCCGACCTCTACGACGCGCGCTACTTCTACGGACGCTTGCTGTTTCCGCAGAAACGCTGGACCGACGTCATCGAGCAATGGGAGCGAGCCATCGCGGTGGATCCCGAAGAGTACCAGTGCTCGTGCCTGATCGTGGCGGCTTACCGCGACCTGGGTTGGACATTCGAGCAGCTCAAACCGGTGCTCGAGCGCGGGCGCCAACGCGCGCTCAATTATGTGACGCGACATCCCGAGTCACCGCGCGCGTACTACCTGGGATCGGGGATCTACTTCGAGCTCGGCGACCGCGCGGAAGGAATGCGATGGGTCGACAACGCGCTGCGCGTGGATCCGCTCGACCCGGGAGTTCACTACAACGTGGCCTGCACGCTCGCCGTCGCGGGCGAGAACGAGCGCGCACTCGATCATGTGGAGCGCGCCATGGAGCTTGGCTTTGCCGGGATGAAGTGGCTCGCCAGCGACCCCGACCTCATCGGCATCCGGGATCATCCGCGTTTCCAAGAGGCCATCAAGAAGGCCTTGGACTAGCCTCCGGCCAAAACGCCGTTCAATCGTTCCACGCCCAGCATCACACGCTCGGGCGATTCTCCCGCAAAACAGATTCGAAGCCAGTTGCCGTATGACGCACCGAAGTCTTCGCCCGGTGCGACGGACACGCCCGCGTCGAGGCATGCATTCACCACGTCGGTGATGCTGCGCCCGCGCAGATATTTTTCGGCGTTGAAGAAGAAGTAGTACGCGCCATCGGGAAGCGGCGCATCGAAGCGCAGCGCTTTCGCCACGCGATCGCGCGTTGCTTCGTATTCCTGCACGAAACGTTTCGACCACGTGCCGCGCGTGCGCACCGGGTCGATCATCATTTCCTGCGCCAGCGTCGACGGACTGTAGAGCTGGTGCACCATGGCTTTGTTGATGGCGTGTATGGCATCGGCGGATGCCACGGCATAACCCAGGCGCAGTCCTGCAAACATGTACACCTTCGAGAACGTGAACACAGACACGCTGCGCTCGAGCGTGTCGTGGAAGCTGGCCGGCGAAATGTGCTCGCGCCCGCCGTACGTCATGCCGTCGTAGGCTTCGTCTGAAATGAGCCAGAGGTGATGGGCGCGGGCAAAACCCGCCACCGCGGCGAGCTGTTCGCGCGTGAGCACCTTGCCGCTCGGATTGTTGGGACTGTTGAGATAGATGGCGACGGTTTCCTTGGTCATCGAACGTTCGAGCAGGTTCCCGATGTCGGCGCCGGGATTCTCATCGAGCACTGTATAGAACGGAACGTCGATCACACCGCCGCCCGCGGCGCGCACCATGCCGCGAAAGAACGGCCAGTGCGGGGCCAGAATCATCACGTCGTCGCCGGGATCGACGAGGGCCTGAATCGTGGCAGCGAGGGCGTTGGTGGCGCCGCACGTCATGAGAATATTTTCGGGTTGCACGTCGATCCGGTTGTCTTTGCGCACCTTTTCGGCCAGCGCGGCGCGCAGCGATGCGATGCCGAAGGTGTCGCAGTAACGATTCACTCCCGGATGCGCGGCAAAGAAGGCGGCGTCGACAGGAAGCGGATAGGGAGGAAGCGCGTACGAGTCGCCGATGTGCAGCTTGACCAGGTTGTCACCCTGCGCCGCCATGCGCGGCTTGAATTTCTCGTACACCGAACCGGTGATGCGCGCGGAACGCCCGGCGAAGTCGGGATATCGTGGCATGTTACGCAGTCTACGCGCGCCTGCCGACGCCGGCAAGTGTCGCAGGGAAACATTCCATGTTATGCTGCTGGCTCACGTCCGACAGCCAAAAACAGGAGGTGTCCGGTGCGGATACGATCCAGTTGGCTCTGTGTGCTCCTCGCTGCACCGCTCAGCATGAC
>DATNGX010000474.1:0-3661 GCA_035605755.1 Candidatus Krumholzibacteriia bacterium | reverse complement strand
GACGTGCGCGGCGTTGCCGGCACGTGGAAGGATTTGACCGACTCGGTGAATTTCATGGCATCGAACCTGACGGGTCAGGTGAGAAACATCGCCGCCGTGACGACCGCTGTGGCGAACGGCGACTTGTCCAAGAAGATCACCGTGGACGTGCGCGGCGAGCTCCTCGTGCTCAAGGAAACCTTGAACACCATGGTGGAGCAGCTGCGTTCGTTCGCCGGCGAAGTGACGCGCGTGGCGCGCGAAGTCGGCACCGAAGGAAGACTGGGCGGCCAGGCCAACGTGCCCGGCGCCGCCGGCACGTGGAAGGATCTCACCGACAACGTGAACCTCCTCGCCGGCAATCTCACCACACAGGTGCGAAACATCGCCGAGGTCACCACCGCCGTGGCGCGCGGCGATTTGTCGCGCAAGATCACCGTGGATGCGCGCGGCGAAATCCTGGAGCTCAAGAACACCGTGAACACCATGGTGGACCAGCTCAACGGATTCGCCGCCGAAGTGACGCGCGTGGCGCGCGAGGTGGGCACCGACGGCAAGCTCGGCGGCCAGGCGCAGGTGCCCGGCGTGGGCGGCACGTGGAAAGATCTCACCGATACCGTGAACGTGATGGCCGCCAATCTCACCGAACAGGTGCGCGGCATTGCCAAAGTGGTGACCGCTGTCGCCAACGGCGACTTGAAGCAGAACTACACGGTGAAGTCGAAGGGCGAAGTGGCCGCACTCGCCGACACCATCAACAACATGACGAGTACCCTGGCCACGTTCGCCGAACAGGTGACGACGGTGGCGCGCGAAGTGGGCGTGGAAGGACGACTCGGCGGCCAGGCCAACGTGCCGGGCGCCGCGGGTACGTGGAAGGATCTCACCGGTAACGTGAACCTCCTCGCCGCCAACCTCACCACGCAGGTGCGCAACATCGCCGAAGTGGCCACCGCCGTGACCAAGGGCGACCTTACGCGCTCGATTCAGGTGGAAGCGCGCGGCGAAGTGGCCGAGCTCAAGGACAACGTCAATACCATGATCGACAACCTCCGTCTCACCACGGAGCGCAACACCGAGCAGGACTGGCTCAAGACCAACCTGGGCCGCTTCACGAACATGCTTCAGGGCCAGCGCGACCTCGTGCGCGTGGGCCAGATGATTCTCTCCGAGCTGGCACCGCTGGTCGGTGCGCACCAGGGCGTCATTTATCAGAGCGCGGATGATTCGGTGAGCGAAGGCGCGCCGACGTCCTTGCGTCTGCTCGCGGCCTACGCCGACGACGGCCGCAACGGACATCCTTCCATGCTCCGCATCGGCGAAGGACTGGTGGGCCAGTGCGCGGCCGACAAGCGGCGCATTCTGCTGACCGATCTTCCGGCCGAGATCGTGCGCGTGAGCTCGGGTCTGTTCGCGGCGCCGCCGCGCAACGTCATCGTGCTCCCCGTTCTCTTCGAAGGCCAGATCAAGGCCGTCATCGAGCTGGCCACACTTGGCTCGTACACGCCGTCGCACCTCGCCTTCCTCGATCAGCTCACCAGCTCCATCGGCATCGTGCTCAACTCGATCGAAGCCACGATGCAAACCGAAGCGCTGCTCGATCAGTCGCAGAAGCTCGCGGTCGAGCTGCAGGGACGGCAGAAGGAACTGCAACAGACCAACGAACAGCTGGCGCAGAAAGCCCAGCAGCTGGCCGAGCAGAACGCGGAAGTGGAGCGCAAGAACCAGCAGATCGAGCAGGCGCGCCGGGCGGTGGAAGAAAAGGCCGAAGAGCTCGCCCTCACGTCGAAGTACAAGTCCGAGTTCCTGGCCAACATGTCGCACGAGCTGCGCACGCCGCTCAACAGCATTCTGATTCTCGGCCAGCAGCTCTCCGAGAATCCGGAGAAGAACCTGACCAACAAGCAGGTCGAGTTCGCGCGCACCATTCACAGCGCGGGAACCGATCTTCTCAATCTCATCAGCGACATTCTGGATCTTTCCAAGATCGAGTCCGGCACCGTGACCGTGGAACCCACCGAAATCGTGTTCAGCAACGTGGTGGAAACGGTGGCGCGCCCGTTCCGTCACGATGCGGAAGCGCGCGGGCTCTCCTTCGACGTGCAGCTCGATCCGAACCTCGGACGCAGCCTCGTTACCGACCAGAAGCGCCTGCAGCAGGTGCTCAAGAATCTGCTGTCGAATGCGTTCAAGTTCACCGAAGCGGGCGGAGTGCGTTTGAATGTCGCGCTCGTCAAGGGTGGTTGGATGCCCGATCATCCCGTTCTGCAGCACGCGGAGAAAGTGGTCGCGTTCGAGGTGTCCGACAGCGGTATCGGCATCGCGCCCGAAAAGCAGAAGATCATCTTCGAAGCGTTCCAGCAGGCGGATGCCGGCACCAGCCGCAAGTTTGGCGGCACCGGCCTCGGTCTCGCCATCAGCCGCGAGCTCTCGACGCTGCTGGGCGGCGAGATTCAGCTGCGCAGCGCGGCCGGAGTGGGCTCGACTTTCACGCTGTATCTGCCCGTCAAGTACATGGGTCCCGCCGCCGAGTACCGCGAGGTCTCATCGAGTGTGGTCGCCATCGCCCGGGAAACCGCCGCCGCTATCTCGCCGATCTTGCGCGTGGCGGATGCCACGCCGGAGACGATTCCGGACGATCGCGCCGAGCTCCAACCGGGCGACGCGTGCCTCTTGATCGTCGAAGACGATCCGCACTACGCGCGCGTGCTCGTCGACCTCGCGCGCGACCGCGGCTTCAAGGTGCTGGTGGCGTCGCGCGGCAACGAAGCGCTCGATCTCGCCCGGGAATTCCGTCCCAGCGCCATTTCGCTCGACGTGTTCCTCCCCGACATGCTGGGCTGGACCGTGCTGAGCCATCTCAAGCAGGATCCGCAGCTGCGCCACATTCCGGTGCAGATCGTGACGCTTGACGAAAACCGCCAGACCGGACTCTCGCGCGGCGCATTCTCGTTCATTACCAAACCCGCCACCACCGAGCGCCTCGAAGAAGCGTTCTCGAGAATCAAGGAGTACGCGGCACCGAGAAAGCGCCGCCTGTTGGTGGTCGAGGACGACGATGCGGAGCAGCTCGGAATTTCCGAGCTCCTCGGCAGCGAAGACATCGAAATCGTTCCGGCGCGCACGGGCGAGGAGGCGTTGTCGATCCTCAGGGAGCACGACATCGACTGCATGGTGCTCGATCTGCGCCTTCCGGACATCTCGGGCTTCGAGGTGCTGGATCGCATTCGCGAAGATGATGGGCTCAAGGACCTCCCCATCGTCGTGTTCACGGGTAAAGAGCTAACGCCCCAGCAGGACATGCAACTGCAGGAGCTGGCGCGCAAGGTGGTCATCAAAGGCGTCGAGTCGCCCGAGCGCCTGCTGGATGAGACCGCGCTGTTCCTGCACCGCGTGGTCACCGATCTCCCGCCCCACAAGCAGAAAATGCTCGAGAAGCTGCATCGTTCCGACGAAGAGCTGCGCGGGCGCAGAGTGCTGATCGTCGACGACGACGTTCGCAACATCTTTGCGCTGGGCAGCGTGCTCGAACATCACGACATGAAAGTCATCGCCGCGCAAAACGGTCGTGAGGCGATTGCGACTTTGAAGAAGTCGCCCGATATCTCGGTGGCACTCATGGACATCATGATGCCCGAGATGGACGGTTATGAAACCATCAAGCTGATCCGAAAGGACCCGG
>DATNGX010000473.1:0-5365 GCA_035605755.1 Candidatus Krumholzibacteriia bacterium | reverse complement strand
TATTCATTCTGCCCTGGAATCTGAAGGACGAGATCATGCAGCAGATGTCGTACATCAGGGAATGGGGCGGGCGTTTCGTGGTTCCCATTCCGGAGGTTCGCGTCCATGAGTAGCACCGGCCGTATCCACATCGAGCCGCTCCAGACTCTCCTCGACCGCGATCTCGACTACGTGTGCGAGAATCTGCGCGACGAGTTCTCGAAGATGGCGGGCCAGCGCGTGCTGATGACGGGCGGCGCCGGCTTTCTCGGCTACTATATGGTGCAGTCGGTGCTGCACTGGAACGACCACCGGGCCAGCGCGGGCGACAAGATCCACATGACTGTGTTCGACAACTACGTGCGCGGCGTGCCCGTGTGGCTGGAGTCGCTCAAGGGGCGCAAGGACCTCACGCTCACGCGGTTCGACATCCGCGACCCGCTGCCCAATCCCATGCCCGAGCTCGAGTACATCATCCACGCCGCGGGCATTGCGTCGCCCACCTATTATCGCGCCTATCCGCTCGAGACCATGGATGCGAACATCGACGGACTGCGACGGCTGCTCGAGTACGCGCGTGCGCGCCGCGACGCGGGCCGCGCGTTCAACGGCTTCATCTTCTATTCGAGCAGCGAGATCTACGGCGATCCCGCACCCGACATGGTGCCCACGCCGGAAGATTATCGCGGCAACGTTTCGTGCACGGGCCCGCGTGCGTGTTATGACGAGTCCAAGCGCTACGGCGAGACACTGTGCGTCGTGTTCGCGAAGTACTACAACGTGCCGGTGCGCATCGTCCGCCCGTTCAACAATTACGGGCCGGGCCTCAAGATCAGCGACCGCCGCGTCATTCCCGATTTCGCGCGCGACGTGATGGCGGGCCGCGACATCACCATGCTTTCCGACGGCAAACCCATGCGGACTTTCTGCTACGTGGCGGATGCCGTGGTCGGGTACTACAAGGCCCTGGTGCGCGGACGCGCCGGCGAGCCGTACAACATCGGCGTTGACCGTCCCGAGATCTCGATGAAAGATCTCGCCGGGCGCGTGGTGGCGACCGCGCGGGAGCTGTTCGATTACAGCGGGCGTGTCGTGATGCAATCATCCACCGAGAACGATTACCTGGTCGACAACCCCAACCGGCGTTGTCCCGACATGACCAAGTCCAACACCGAGCTCGACTATCACCCGACGATTCTCGTCGACGAAGGACTGCGCCGCTCGCTCACCTGGTATCACTATCACCGGGAAGCGGTGGACGCTTGAGTCGAGTTTCCATCATCGGGGCCGGATACGTCGGCCTGGTCACGGGTGTGTGCCTCGCCGAAAAAGGCCACGACGTGGTGTGCGTGGAATCGGATGCGGCCAAGCTCGCGACCATTCGCGCCGGCGCTGCGCCGTTCCATGAAGAGGGACTGGGCGAGCTCTTGCAGAAGCACATCGGACATCGCTTCACGGCCACCGCTTCGGTCGACGAAGCCGTCGCCGCCACCGAGCTCACGCTGATTGCGGTGGGCACACCCTTCGACGGCAAGACCATCGACCTTTCGTACGTGCTGCGCGCGTGCGATGAGATCGGAGCGGCCATCAGGACGGCGGACCGCTACCACGTGGTGGTGGTGAAGAGCACGGTGGTTCCGGGGACGACAACGGGCGCCGTTCAAGATCAGCTCGAGAAGTCGTCTGGCAGACGCGCGGGTGCCGGATTCGGCCTGGGCGCCAACCCCGAGTTTCTAACCGAGGGAACTGCGCTCAAAGATTTCATGTATCCCGATCGCATTGTAATCGGGGGTATCGATGAGCGGTCGTTGGAGGTCCTGGCTGCGCTTTACACCGCCTTCGGCGGTGTGCCTGTCATCCGTACCAACCCGTCCACGGCGGAGATGATCAAGTACGCGTCGAACTCGCTTCTCGCCGCGATGATTTCATTCTCCAACGAGATTGCCGATCTGTGCACGGCGGTGGGAGGCATCGACGCACTCGACGTCATGCGCGGTGTGCACGCGTCCACATATCTCACCGTGACCAACGGCAACGGAGTCCGCGCCCAGGCGCCGATTTCGTCGTTCCTCGAGGCCGGCTGCGGCTTCGGCGGCAGTTGTCTGCCCAAGGACGTGAGCGCTCTGGTCGCGCACGGAAACGCGCGCGGACTCGACATGGGTCTCCTGCGCGAAGTGATGACGATCAACCGGCGCCGCCCGGGACGCGTCATCCAGGCGCTCGAGCGCGGGCTGGGAACGCTCGGCGGCAAACGCGTCGCGGTCCTCGGCCTTGCCTTCAAGCCCGACACCGACGACGTGCGCGAGTCGCCCGCATTTCCGATCATTCGCGCCCTGGTGGAAGGCGGCGCCCAGGTAAGCGCCTTCGACCCCGTCGCCAACGAACCGGCCCGGCGTGCCCTGGCCGGGGTGACGGTTTCCTTCGCGAAGAACTTGCAGGAAGCAGTGGAGGGCGCGGACGCCGTGGTCGTGGTCACGCGCTGGAAAGAATTCGAAACGCTGCCCGATGTGGTGGCTGCAATGGACCGGCCGCCGCTCGTGTTCGACGGCCGGCGCATGCTGGATCGCGCGGCGTTCGCGCGTTACGACGGCATCGGTTTGTAAGGGAGCCCGGAGATGAAAGTCGTTCTGTTTTGCGGCGGACTCGGTATGCGGATCCGCGAGTATTCCGACGAAGTGCCCAAGCCCATGGTGCCCATCGGGTACCGGCCCATTCTCTGGCACGTGATGAAGTACTACGCTCACTTCGGGCACAAGGAGTTCATCCTGTGCCTCGGTTACAAGGCGGACGTGATCAAGAAGTACTTCCTCAATTACGATGAATGCCTCTCCAACGACTTCACGCTGTCGGGGGCGGGGAACATCGCGCTCGCCAACAGCGACATCCATGACTGGAAGATTTCCTTCGTGGATACCGGCATGAGCACGAACATCGGCGGCCGGCTGCGCGCGGTACGCGAATACATCGGCGATGACGAATACTTCCTCGCCAACTACAGCGACAACCTTACCGACGTGCCGCTGCCCGAGATGATCGAGAACTTCGAGGGGAAGAATCGCGTGGCGAGCTTTTTGTGCGTGCGGCCGAGCCAGAGCTTCCACATGGTGCACATGGACGGCAGCAACGTGGTGAGCAAGATCTCGCACGCATCGAAAGGGGATCTGCGCATCAACGGCGGCTACTTCGTGCTGCGCAAGGACGTGTTCGATTTCATGAAGCCGGGCGAGGAGCTGGTGGAAGAGCCGTTCCAGCGCCTGATCGAGAAGAAACAGCTGTCCGCTTACAAGTACGACGGCTTCTTCGTGTGCATGGACACGTTCAAGGAGCGCCAGGCACTGGAAGAGATGTACGCGACCGGAAACGCCCCCTGGACGATGTGGGCGAAGAAGCGCGCATGAGCATGCGCGCACTGTCCCTGGATGGAGTACGCTCCGTCCTCCTGCTCGGCGCCCACAGCGATGACATCGAGATCGGCTGCGGCGGCACGGTGCTGCGTCTTTTGGAGACGAACCCGGGCGTGTCTGTGTTCTGGGTCGTGTTCAGCGGACAGGCGAACCGCGCGAAAGAAGCGGAAGCATCGGCGGCGCGGTTTCTGGAAAAGGCAAAAGCGCAGACCGTCGAAGTGCACCAGTTCCGCGACGGGTTCTTTCCGTCCGAGCTGGCGCGCATCAAGACGTACTTCGAAGAGCTCAAGGGGAAGATGGACCCGGATGTCATCTTCACCCACTATCGCGACGACCTGCACCAGGATCATCGCGTGATCAATGAGCTCACCTGGAACACGTACCGGCGCCATACCGTGCTCGAGTACGAGGTTCCCAAGTGGGACGGCGACCTGGGCCATCCCAATGTCTACGTGCCGCTGTCGGAAGAGCAGGCGCAGCGCAAGGTGGAAATCCTGATGGAGTGTTTTGGAACGCAGCGCGGCAAACACTGGTTCGATGAAGAGACGTTCAACGGACTCATGCGCCTGCGCGCGCTGGAGTGCAACGCGGAGTCGAAGCGCGCGGAAGCCTTCTATGGACGAAAGGTGACGATTTGAACACCCTGCGGCGCCCGGCGCAGTTCGAGTGGATGGCGGAGTTCTTCCGCTACCGCGAGCTTTTCTATTTTCTGGTGTGGCGCGACGTCAAGGTGCGTTACAAGCAGACGCTCCTGGGCGCGGCGTGGGCCATTCTGCAGCCGTTCTGCATGATGGTGGTGTTTACGCTGTTCTTTGGCCGCAACGGCCAGGTCGACACCGGGGGCATCCCGTATCCGGTGTTCAGCTATGCGGTGCTGGTGCCATGGACGTATTTTCAGTACGCGTTCCCGTTGACCGGGAACAGCTTGATTTCGAACTCGAAGCTCATCAGCAAGGTGTACTTCCCGCGTGCCATCGTGCCGGCGTCGTCGGCGCTTTCGGGCGCTGTCGACTTCTTCATCGCCGCCGTGATTCTGATCGCCCTCATGTTGTATTACCACGTGCCGATCAGCGCGGGACTCCTCTTGTGGCCGCTCCTCTTGCTGCCCCTGATCCTGTTCACCACGGCGCTGGGCATGTTCTTCGCGTCGCTCAATGTGAAATACCGGGATATCAAGTACACGATTCCGTTTCTGGTGCAGATCCTGATGTTCGTCTCCGCCGTCATCTACCCGGTGAGCCAGCTGCCTCACAAATATGCGACCATTCTGCGCCTCAATCCGCTGGTCGGGATCCTGGATGCGTTTCGGGCTGCGGCACTGCCCACGCAGGCCATCGACTGGGGCCTTCTGGGCCAGGCGTCGCTGATCACGATTCTGTGCCTGGTGCTGGCGTCCATACACTTTTACAAAACCGAACGCGAGTTCGCCGACATCATCTGACGCAGAGGTTTGCATTCTTTGAGTGAATCCATTCGCATCGAGCATCTGACCAAGCGCTATGAGCTGGGCGCCATGCGCCACGAGACCATGTTGCGCGAGGCCCTTCTCAACCTGTTCCGGCGCGGGCCGCGCACGGCGCAGGAGAGCATTCTTGCCCTCGACGACGTGAACTTCAACGTCGACGAGGGGGAAGTGATCGGAATCATCGGTCGCAACGGGGCGGGCAAGAGCACGCTGCTCAAGGTCCTCTCCAAGATCACGTACCCAACGTCCGGCCGCATCAAGGTCAAGGGCCGCGTGGCCTCACTGATCGAAGTCGGCACCGGCTTCCACGACGAGCTCACCGGCCGCGAGAACATCTATCTCAACGGATCCATCCTGGGCATGCGCAAGCGCGAGATCGACGAGCGCATCGACCAGATCATCGATTTTGCGGGCGTGGATAAGTTCGTCGACACGCCCATCAAGCGTTACTCGTCGGGCATGCGCCTGCGCCTCGGATTCGCGGTTGCGGCGCATATGGATCCCGACGTGCTTTTTG
>DATNGX010000472.1:0-3604 GCA_035605755.1 Candidatus Krumholzibacteriia bacterium | reverse complement strand
CGTGAAGCTCATCGTCCAGCGTGAGATTCCCGGCGCGGACGACCTCGACTTCAGCCTGCTGTCGCTGGCACGCAACCTCGCCGCGTACCTCGTGCGCATGGTGTTCCCGATTCACTCGTCGACCCTCGTGAGCGAGGCCGGGCCGGTGGTGAAATTCATCTACGAATTCGCCACCGCGTTCCGCGTGGTCATTCTCCTGTGCATCGTGTCCTATTCGCTCTTCGGTTTCATTTTTGGAAACCGCGTGATCCGGTTCTTCATCGCGTGGACCTATATCGTGGTGGCGCCCTTCTGCTTCTACCGCTTTCCCAAGGACTGGCTCGACATCCGCTTTCTCTATCTCGTGTCCGTCAGCTTCCAGATGATTCTCGCCACCGGCACCGTGCTCGCCGCCCGGCTCCTGTATCAGCGTCCGTGGCGCCGCCGCCTGCCGCTCCTGGTTCCGTTGGCGTTCGTGTCTTTGTCGTACTTCGTGCTGCGACAGTTGGACTACAACTATGAACAGAAGGCCAACTCACCGCAGCTCGACAGCGTGAAAGCGCAGTTCTACGAGTACTACGCCCGCAGAACCGCCACCACCGAGACTCTTCCTCATCGATAGGAGCAATCCGATGCGTTCTCTCCTCATCGCATTCGCGTCGATCGTGATTGCAACCACCACGGCGTTCTCCGCCAAGACTGCTCCCGAATCGTTCGTCGGCGATTGGGAAGGGACGTTGGATGTCGGAGCTCCGATCCGCGTCTTGATCCATCTCGTTTACTCGGATGGCAAGTGGAGCGGGACGACAGACAGCCCCGACCAGGGCAGCGTCGGCGTTCCGCTTTCGGAAGTGAGTGTCAAAGGCAACGATCTCTACTGGGCGCTCGACTCGGTTGAAGGTGAATACCGGGGCACGCTCAGCAAGGACGGCAAGCAAATCGAAGGTACATTGACGCAGGCTGGACATCCGATGCCGCTCACCTTTGCCCGCGTGGTCGGAGCGGCAGTTCCGCCAACACCGGCTACTTCAACACCCGCTGCCAACGCGAGTCCGTTTGCAGGGGATTGGGCCGGGATGCTCGAGGCAGCGAACCTGCGCCTCGCGGTTCATCTCGCAATCACGAATGGCGTCTGGACCGGCTCGATGGCCAGCATCGATCAGGGCGCGGGTCACATGCCGTTCACCGCCGTCTCTGTTGACGGGAACAAGCTGCATCTCGAGATCAAGGCCATCAACGGCACCTACGACGGAACCCTGGATGAGAAAAGCCAAACCATCACGGGTACGTGGACGCAGAACGGCAACGTGCTGCCGCTCAACTTTGCGCGCGGCGAGGCCAGCGCGATTCCCGCTCCGAAACGTCCGCAGGAACCAAAGCCACCATTCCCGTATCGCTCCGAGGAGGTCACGGTGCCCGGCCCCGGCGGTAACACGCTTGCCGGAACGTTTACGGCTCCCAACGGCAACGGCCCCTTTCCCGCCGTGTTCTTGATCACGGGATCGGGTGCACAGAATCGCAACGAAGAGCTCATGGGGCACAAGCCGTTTCTCGTACTGAGCGACTACCTCACGCGCAACGGCATTGCTGTGCTCCGTTGCGACGATCGTGGATTCGGCAAATCAACCGGTGATGCGAACGGCACCAGCGAGGATTTCGCGCAGGACGCCGAGGCTGCGGTGGCGTATCTCAAAACGCGCGTGGATGTCGACGCGAAGAAGATCGGACTCGTCGGTCACAGTGAAGGTGGAATCGTCGCGCCCATCGTGGCCGCGCGCTCCCAAGATGTGGCGTACATTGTCATGATGGCAGGCGTGGGTGTGCCCGCCCAGGACCTGCTGGTGCGGCAGTTCTCCGACCTCACGCGCGCCGGCGGCGCCAGTGACGCCGTCGTCAACTACACGGCCAGTGCGGTTCGTCGCATGTGTCAGATCGCGGCCCGAACGACCGACGAAAAGCTCAGGCAGCAGCAGCTGAACGCGGTGGCGGATTCTCTCACGGCCCAGATCTCCGCGCTCGATCCCGCCAAGACGCAGATGATCAGCCAGCAGGCGCACGGCGTCACCGAACTGATCGGCTCGGCTTGGTCTCGCTACTTACTGACGCTCAAGCCCGACGAAACGCTGCGCAAGGTGAAGCAGCCCGTGCTCGCGATCAATGGATCACTCGATTTGCAGGTCAGCGCGAAAGAGAATCTGCCCGCGATCGAAAAGGCACTGAAGGCCGGCGGCAACAAGGATGTCACCACTACCGAGCTGCCCGGTTTGAATCATCTCTTCCAAAGCGCGACCACGGGTGTCCCGGCCGAATACGGCAGCATCGAAGAAACCATGTCGCCGGTGGCTTTAAAGACGATATCGGATTGGATTGTGGCGCACACAACGCCGAAGAAGAAGTAACGCGCCCTACGTGGCGCATTTGTTGGGTGATATTTACCTTCGCTGCGAAGGTAAAAAACACCCACGTTTTGAAGAACTCGGTTCGCTGTTGCGGAACGTGCGCTACCGCGTGCGCGTGTAGATGATGTAGTCGGCCATGAAGCGCGCGTCGTGTGTGTAGCGCTCGGCGATGTCGAGGGGCGGGTGCAGATCGGTTTCGCCTTCCACCTGAAAACGCGCCTGTGGTTGATATTCGTGCGCGAACGAGCTTGCACTGAAGCGGCGGTAGATGTCGCCGCGCACGGGTAGCACCACGACGCCGGGCCGGTGCTCGAGTACATACGCGATGTCCCAGTCGGGCTGGTTTCGGTGCTGTGCGTAGTAGCGGCCCACCTCCGGAGTTACCAGCGCGGCCGCATCCACGATGCGGCGTCCCGAGAAATACCCCAGATAGCCCACGTCGGCAGCGTGCACAATGGTGTCTTGTGTGGTGTGGTCGCGTACCCATTCTGCGATGGGTACGAACACGGTCTGCGCCACGGTGCGATTCCAGCGATTCGACGCGATACTCTTCGGCAACACCGTAACAACCAGAGCGAGTGCAAGCACGAGCGTGACGGCGAGTGCGCGCCCCGGTGTGCGTAGAATTCGGGTCCCGATGACCGAGGCCGCGAACGCAGTGAGAACAGTGAGCGACAACACGAGCGGCGGGAAATACCATCCGCCGAGAAACGGCGGGCGCACGGCGCGGAAGAACAGCATGTAGACCACGAGCCACGCCGTGAAGAGCACCGCTCCGGGTTCGCGCTTTCTCAAGCCCGCGATGGCGCCCACCACGGCGCACGCCCACAGCAGCATGACGACGGGATTGCGCGTCACGAAAAAATCAACCCACTGCGACGGGCTGATACCTGTCTGCAACAATTTGGCGTGCGCCGAATTCGGTATCGGTGAGCCGAAGTAGATCCACGCAAACGCGTACCACGCTCCCGCGAGCGCCACGAAGACCGCCGCTGCGCGCGCGAACTGTTTCCGGCCTTGGGGCGTGAACAGCATCGCCGCCGCGACGATTCCGGCCAGCAGAAAACCTTCGGGGCGCGTCATGGTGGCGAGCGCCGTCATGGTGGCGGCCGCCGTCCATTTCTGTCGCGTCAGGAGTGTGAATGCCGCCACGACGAGAAACATGAAAAACTGCGTTTCCATCCCGTATCCGCACGCGGCCGCCGCCGCGTATGAGAGTCCATAAA
>DATNGX010000471.1:0-4493 GCA_035605755.1 Candidatus Krumholzibacteriia bacterium | reverse complement strand
GCGCCGGAGGCGGAGACTGTCATGCGCGTCGAATCCGTTCCCACCGCTTCGAACGAATACGTGCACACCAGGTCGACAGCGGTCCCGGAGAGCCCCAGCGGACCCTCGAAACGAATCTTCTTCGGCCGCTCGCAGTAGATCACTTCGGCATGCTGCGCGCCGTTGCCCTTGTCGTCGAAGAGCTCGATGAAATGCCCTCCCACTTTGGGCTCGAGCACGAGCGCTTTGGGATTTTTCGAGAAGGTGTGGTCCCACCATCCGGTGACATCGCCCGTGGCCGCGTCGAAGATTTCCTCCGGTGTCCCCGGAAGCGTGACGGGAACTTCGAAGGTGAAACCGTTCAGGGTGGCGGTATTCGTCCTCGCCAGGACCGTGCCGGCCGCAAGCACGAGCAGCGCGGTCAGAACCGCAACGGGGCGCATCTTCTCTCCTTAGTATTCCTTGAGAATGGCAACCACTTCGGTCTGCAGACCGCCGGTGACGTGGACCTGGTTGTCGCTGTCGACGAACACGTCATTTTCGAGCCGAACACCGAACTCGGGCAGATAGATGCCCGGTTCGATCGAGAAGCACGTGCGCTTCAGGATGCGGCGTTCATCGTGCGTTTCCAGATTGTCCATGTTGGCGCCGTTGCCGTGAACTTCGGTTCCGATGCTGTGACCGGTGCGGTGCACGAACTGGTCGCCGTAGCCCGCCTTCTTGATCACCTCGCGCGCCGCATCGTCGACTTCCCACCCGTACACAGGCTTTCCCACGGTCAGCGCATCGCGCACTTTTTCGATTGCGGCATCACGCGCCGCCGCGACGATATCGAATACTTTCGTGTATTTCTCCGGAACCGTTTCGCCCACATAGCCGACCTTGGTGATGTCGCTGTACACGCCGCCGGGTTGGTCGACTTTGGCCCACAGGTCCACGAGCACGAAGTCGCCCTCGTTGATCTCGCTGTCGTGCATGGGCACCGGTTCGTAGTGCGGATCGCCGCCGTGCGGCCCGACGCCCACGATGGGCGGATGGTAAGTGGTGAGGCCGTGCTTCGCGAAATGATCCATGATCGCCTTCTGCACATCGACTTCGCGCACAGGCTTTTTCTTGCGCACGCCCTCGGCCATCATCTTCCAGGCCACGTCGTAAGCGGACTGCGTGTGCTTGTCCGCCTCGAGGTGCATCTGCCAGACCTCGTCGCTCCACGCGGCGTCGAAGATCTGAATCAGATCGCCCGACGAGACGAGCTCGACGCCCGCGCTCTTCACGAGCTCGATGGTTCCCGCGTCCACGATCGAGACGTACGGAATCGCGTTCTTGGGCGAATACTCCATGGCGATTTTGCGGTATCCGGAAACGAGCTCGCGCACGCCGGCCTCGAGCTCCTGCCACGTGAGATAAACACT
This sequence comes from Candidatus Krumholzibacteriia bacterium, assembly GCA_035605755.1. Classification (GTDB taxonomy): domain Bacteria; phylum Krumholzibacteriota; class Krumholzibacteriia; order WVZY01; family JAKEHA01; genus JAKEHA01. Next base: position 3,102 of record DATNGX010000471.1, on the reverse strand, counting down.
CTTGTCGCCCGGAAGCGCATCGAGCGCGCCGGCTTCGATGCGGTGCACGAGCTTGCGCGGCTCACCGTTCGCGGGCACGAGATACATGAAGCGGCGCGAATTCATCCCGCCTTCGAGCTTCAAGACGCTGCGCGCCACCGGATTGTTGCCGCGGAAATCGTAGAAAAGCCACGCGTCGAACCCGAGCTCGCGCAACGCGGACTGGATTGCATTCAGATCGAACATGGATGTCTCCAATGAAATCGCCGCGAGAGCGGCGAAAAAACTGCATTATACACCGAAACGCGAATTCAATGTTTCGAGAACAGACCGATCACATTCTGTGCAACCAACACGGTTCCGACGAGGAGAAGGAACACACCGAACGCGGGGCGCAGCCGGTGCGCCGGGAGCGGTTTGCTGAGCCGCTCGCCCAGGAGGCTCCCGGCGGCGTTGAATCCCGTCACGGTGAGTGTGAGGGGCCACGGGAAATTTTCGTGCGCGGCGAAGCCCAGAAACCCGCCCAGCGAATTGATGGCGATGATCAGGAGGGACGTGCCGATCGCGTGTTTCACGTCCATGCCGCACACGATCACCAGCGCGGGCACGAGCAGGAACCCGCCCCCCACACCAATCATGCCGGTGAAAAATCCAAGCACGGCGCCCACCAGCACGGCTCGAAGCGGCGGCACGTGCTCGATCTCACCGGTCGAAAGCGGGACACGCCGGCGAATCATCAGCAATGCCGCCAGCACCACCACTACCGCGAATATCGTCAAGAGCACGCTCTCGGGAATGAACTCGGCCACGCGACCGCCCGCGTACGCGCCCATGATGCCTGAGATGGCCCATCGGATACCGATCGCCCAGCGCACATTCATCGAGCGCGCGTGCGCGAGCGCGGCCAGAAGCCCCGTGCACATCAAAATGAAGAGTGACATGCCGAGCGACGTCTTGACCGGAACGTCGAGCACGTAGACGAGAATGGGAACCAGCAGGATGGAACCGCCCGCGCCAAAGATACCGAACACGGTGCCGGCGGTGAACGCGAGCATCCCCGCAAAAAACAGGTGCATGCGCGCAGTATAGCAAGCAAATCCCCCGGGCGGTAATGCAGTCCGACCCCGTCAATAACCTGTTTTCGTTACCCGCAGCCGACCCGTAGAATGCGCTCCACAATGAGCACGCCGGAGAAGACCATCCGCCGCTTATTCAAGGGGGAACGAGCGCGTCTGTGGGCAGTCGTCGTACTCTGCCTCCTGACGCGAGCGGTCTACGTCTACCACGACGGGATGCCCGAGCCCGATTCCGTCATGGTGGCGGCCGGCGTTGCGCTTGGTGCAACGGGTGACGTTCCGTTTTCGGAGACCTTTCTGTACGGCAAGCAGCTGAACCCCGGCGTTTTTCTCTTCATGCGCGCGGCTCACGACTTCTTGTGGCATGACCCGCGCCATGTCGCCGACCTGATGAACTGGCTTTCGGTCATCTGCGCAGCGCTTTCCGTGTTTCCGCTGTACTCGCTCTTCCGCATCCACCTTCCCGAGCGTGCAGCGTGGTTGTGCCTGGTTCTGTGGTCATTCACGCCGCTGGTGTGGGAATCGCACACGTACTTTCATCCCATGATCCCGGCCACGTTGTTTCTCCTCCTCGCGCTCGATGCCGGGTGTCGTGCGTTGATAACCGAACGGGTGCGCTGGGGATACGCGGCCGGCGCGTGTGCGTGTTCGGCCGCCGCACTCATCACGCGCACCGAGATCGTCTTCGCTGCTCCGGCAATTCTTGTGTTTGTGTTGAGCGCTGCGCGCAAGCGGCGCGCCATCTCGCTGCTGGCCGTGTGTTTGCTCTTTTCAGTTCTGATCTATGCGCTTGTAGTGCAAGCAACCGCAGGCGAAATGTCGACAGGAACGAGGAGTATCGGACACTTCTGGGATCGCTATCGCGCGTTATACGGGATGAGTTATTCGCTGCACGGTATGCCGCGCTCTATCGCGTGGGCGGCTGCCGGGCTCGGTCTCGGCAGCGTGGTCGCGTGCGTTGTCGCATGCCTCCGTCGCCCGGGGCAAAAGAAAATCCTGCTCGTGGGCGGGTTGTTATGGGCGATACCGTCTCTGGTTTTCTGGCTGCCGTACATCGTGCCGATTCTTCGGCATTATTATCTGTCGTCGATCGGCATTACATGGCTGATTGGCCTGACACTGCTCGCGAACATGCCGCGCAGGCATGCCATGGCCCTCGTCGGCGCCATCATTCTATTCAACTTGTTTCCGTCCGAAATCGCTTATCGGCTTTACAACCGCGCACATCCCGCCGCAGTCAAGACACCGCATGGCACGTTTTTTTACGGCCACGAGACAGCGAAACATGATGTGAAGCGTTTGACCGGGCTGCGCAGCTCGGCGCTCACTTGCGGACGTCTGGAGAATGGCAAGTCCGGGTCGATTGTGCTGTGTCGTTGGGATGCTTATACAAACATCATATACGGTATTGCGTCGCAGGGTGCGAACGTGCGCATGGTACGCAAGGAAACGCTTGTGCCGGAAGTTGGTTTCTCCCACTACACCAGCGACAGCGCCGAGGTTCAGCTGATCAGCTTCTCGTACATGCAGGATCCGAGCGTCCGGGGGCGCGTCGAGCAGACCATGATGAATGCGTGGCGAGCGGGCAGTTGCGTATTCGTGCCGCGCGTCGTGGCGCCTTTTGATTCGCTCGCGGGCTTGACGCGGGTTGTCTACTATTGATGGGTGCGCGCAGAACGCCTTAGTCCCGGATGGGAACGATGTCGATGTGATGGCGGTGACCACCATGGCGGATCACGGTGAGCTTCACCTTGTTTCCCGGGGTGACGCGCGCGAGGCCGCGTTGCAGGTCGTCGATGCTCGCGATACCGTGACCATCCATGGACACGATCACGTCGCGCTCGCGAACGCCGGCTCGCTCTGCGGGCCCATCGGCCATCATTGAGACCACTTCGACGGCGCTCGCTTCTGCGAGGTTGAATTCGCGCTGCACGCGGCGATTGACGGGACGCGTCTGTCCCACGATTCCGAGCACCGCGCGATGCACACGACCACCCGTCATGAGCTCGCTCACCACCCACGTCATGGTGGCGGAAGGAATTGCAAA
>DATNGX010000470.1:0-9623 GCA_035605755.1 Candidatus Krumholzibacteriia bacterium | reverse complement strand
GTGGTGTCGCTTCCGGGCTATGTGCTATACTCCCTGTACGCATTCTCTCGCGCGCGCAAGCCCTTTGTGTACAGCCAGCGGCTGGGCGCGCGGGGAAAGCCCCTCGTCGTTCCGGTGGCCGGCAACGGTCAGCCGGACGGTCCGTCCGACTTCGTCAATCTTCCCCTGTTCTGGCTGGTTGTCATCGGCAAGATGAGCATGGTCGGTCCTTACCCGCTGCGTCCGCAGGACGCGGAGCACGTCGGCCGCGTGGGACGTTTTCGCTTCGAGATGCGTCCCGGTGTCACCGGTTACTGGCGCATGGGTCCGTCGCGCATCAGTCGCGACGATCTGCTCGTGCAGGACACCGCCTACGTGCAGAACTGGTCGCTTGCCAATGACGGCAAAATCATCCTCGAAACCGTTGGACACATGATCGGCGGCCGCCAGCGCGTGCTTGAAATCACCACGCGCGAGGCCGAAGGAGAAGAACGTCATGCGGGCTGAGCATGGGAAGATGAGCTCCGTGTGTCTGGCCGCGGTGTTCGCGGCAGCTGTCAGCGCGCCGGCGGCAGGCACCAGCTGGCACAACCACATCGACGCCAGCATGATCAACGAGATCGTGCCGCGCGGCAACGACCTCTACGTCGCCACCTACGGCGGCATTCTTGTCTACGACCGCAGCGACGGATCGTTCCGTCAGTACACCAATGACACCGGACTTCCGTCCAATTCGCTGCGCTGTCTCACTTTTGACGCCAATGGCGACATTTACGCGGGCAGCGCGGATATCGGTGTTGCGAAAGTGCGCATGTCGAACGGACACCTCACGCTGATCCGTTCGCTTTCCGAACAGATCGACGGTCTGGCCAGCAACACGGTCAACTCGATTGCGGTGTGGAACGATGTGCTCGTGTACGGCTCGACACCGGGCGCGGGCACGATCCGGAACGATTTTGCATCGGCGCGCTATTTCGAGCGTGATGGGCTCCCGGGTCCCGACGTGTTCGATGTGCTTCCCATGGGGGACAGGGTATACATGGCCACGGCCGGCGGTGTGGCGACATTGAACGCGCTCGGCATCATCCAGACCCTGCCCAATACACCGCTCAACGCGCACGTGCTCGCCACCGACGGTACCATCATCTACGCCGGCACCAGCACCAACGTGCGCCGCTTCGACCCGGCCACGTCGCAGTGGACCGATATCGGTCCCAACCCGGCGGCAACGCCGCAGCGCGTCTACGGACTGTACTGGGACGGCACCACGTTGTGGGCCGGCGGCACGCGCAGCATGTATCGCTATTCCGGCACCGGCACCGCCTGGACGGCGACCAACGCCAGCACGATCCAGGACAATTATCTGTTCTCGAACGGGACGGGCAACGTGGAGATGCGCGGCATCGTTGCCTTCGGCAACAACGATGTCTACTTCGGAAGCGCGAGCGAGGTTGATCTGCGCGGTCCCAATCTCATCCACTACGACGGCGCCAATCTCGTGAACCTGCGCGCCAACACGCCGGGCGCCAACAACGTCCAGCGCCTGGACATCGACACCGACGGCTCGCTGTGGGCGGCGTTTGCGGGCTATTACGTCGGCAAGCTGATGCCCGACAACCAGTGGGTGAACTACAACAGGTCGATCGCGGGCATCGAGCTGCCCACCAATCCGTACGCCAATATCGGATTCCTGGCTGATTCGCAGGGCCACAAGTGGTTCTCGACCCTGTCGTTCCCGCCACCGTCAATCCCCAAACCGCTCGACGAGCTCGTCGACGGGACCGACGCCAATTACGGCAACGATGTGTGGACACGGCACGCGGAGAACTCGGGCGGCGGTGACACGTATGGATCCTTGCGACCGGTCCGTGCTGCGGAAGATCCACTCGGCAACCGCTGGTTCATGTCGGACGATGACTTCGTGGCGGCGGGGAAGTCCGAATGGCAGGGGTTCAACATTCTCAATCGTGACGGCACCAGCTGGTTCCGCATGAATCCGCTGAAGGACTCGCGCATGATCAACGGCAACGTCGTCGATGTTGCGTTCAGTGGCGCGGGAACGTACGTGGCCTTCAAGCAACAGGGTGTGTACTTCTGGAATCATGGCGGATACGCCTTTTCCTCGCTCACGAACTACACGCCGGACACATGGTCCGCCTTCGTGCGCACGGGCAATGGAAACGGACAGCTCCCGAGCGGAACCGTCATCACACGCCTTGCGCTGCGTAGCGACGGACGGCTGTGGATTGGGACGGACTCGGGACTTTTCTACAGCTCGGGCTTCGGCGTTGCCACGGTGCCGGTGTACACAGGCATCAGCCCCGGCATCGTGAGTCCCAAGGTGCAGGATATTCTGCTCGACCACGACGAGAATCTCTGGGTGGCCACCGACCTCGGTCTGAACAAGATCGCGCGCGATGACAACAACGTCATTCAGACGTTTCTGACCCCGGCGTCGTTCGCGATACTTTCGGGGCTGCGCTATTCGCTCGACGTCCTCTCTCCGCTCGCCCATGCGGACGTGCGTTCGCTCGCCATTCACCCCACCGAGGACATCCTTTATATAGGCACCTTCGGCGGGCTCTCGGTTTACGATTTCTCCGCTCCGGCGGCGACCGCGACCGATCTCTCGAAGGTGTATGTATTCCCGAATCCGGTGTACACGTCGAAGGGTCATGCGTCGCTCAAGGTCGGAAACATCACCGGCCCGGTCACGGTCGAGATCTATGATCTGGAAGGCGAGCTCGTGGACGATCCCCACACGGCCAACAACAACGGCGACGTGGTGTGGGATCTGACGACACGCGGCGGGACCGAAGCCGGAAGCGGCAAGTACATCGTGCGCATCCGCGGGCAGAACGGCTCCGTGCAGCGCTCCATCGCACTGATTCGCTGAAGCAAGCTCCAATGTCGAAACGTCTCATCATCGTCGGCGCCGGCGAAGCCGGGCGCATGCTTGCGCGTGAAGTGGGCAACCGCGCGCGCGGCGAGTACGAGATGACGGGCTTTCTCGACGACGCGCCCGCGCTCGCGGGCGCGACGGTGGATGGAATTCCCGTGCTCGGACCCACGGCGGAGCTTCCGGAAATCGTGCGCCGGGAACGCGCCGATGAAGTCCTGATCGCGGTTCCGTCGGCGGGGCGCGAGTTCGTGCGTCGCATCGTCACGTTGTGCCGCGACGCCACGGTTCCGTATCGCATCGCTCCCGGCCTCCTGGAAATCATCAAGGGCCCCGTGCACCTCGAGCAGATTCGCGACGTTCGTCCCGAGGACCTGCTCGGCCGCGAGACGGTGGAGTTCGACGAGGCGGAGATCGGGGCGTTTCTGGCCGGACGCACCGTGCTCGTCACGGGCGCCGGCGGCTCCATCGGCAGCGAGATCTGCCGCGTGGTGTCGCGCTTCCAGGTGAAGCGTCTCGTGCTCCTGGGCCGCGGCGAGAATCAGATTTTCGAGATCGAGCGCGAGATGCGCGCGGCCCATGCCGGGCTCGACGTGGTTCCCGCCATCATTGATGTGCGCGACCGTGACGCGCTGGTGCGCGTCTTCGAGGAACACAAACCCGAGATCGTCTACCACACCGCTGCCCACAAGCATGTCCATTATATGGAGGCGTTCCCGTCCGAAGCGGTGAAGAACAACATCGCCGGAACCGTGAACGTGATCGGCGCTGCGCGCGCCGCCGGCACCTCGCGCGTGGTCATGCTTTCCACCGACAAGGCGGCCGATCCGCAGGGCATGATGGGAGCCACCAAGCGCGTGGCCGAATTCGTGATGGCGACCCACAACCAGCCGGGCGGGCCGCGACTGATCACGGTTCGCTTCGGCAATGTGCTTGCCAGTCGCGGCAGCGTGGTGCCCTTGTTCGTGACGCAGATCCACGCCGGCGGGCCGGTCACCGTGAGCCACGAAGACGCGACGCGCTTCTTCATGTCCATCAAGGAGGCGTGCATGCTCGTCGTGCAGGCGTCGCTCATGGGCGATGGCGGCGAGATCTTCATTCTCAAGATGGGTGAGCCGATCCGAATCGCCGAGCTGGCGCGCGATTTGATTGCGCTCTTTGGCCTGCGCGCCGGCACCGACGTGAAGATCGAATACACCGGCTTGAGGCCCGGCGAAAAACTCCATGAAAGCCTGGTGGCCGCGGGCGAAGAAGCGGTGGCGTCGCGGCATCCCCAGATTCTGTGCGCCACCTCGCGCATCCCGGCCGGCGTCAATGTGGATCAAGTGGTCGCGACACTCACGAGTCTGGCCGCGGCCGGAGATGACGACGGCATTCGCGCCGAGCTGGCGCGCGTCATTCCCGACGCTGATTTTCCGGCGCGCTCCGCGCAAGGCAAAGGAACTCCTGCCCGATGAGCCGCTTGCCCCGTCCCGCAGTGCCTGCAATCGAAGGCGGCGTGCCCGTGCGCTCGCAACCGCTGCCGTTTTTCCGCGCGGCCGTCGACGAGAGTGACATCGCGGCCGTGTCCGAGGCCATGCGCTCGGGCTGGCTCACGTCGGGTCCGCGTGCCATCGAACTGGAGCAGAAGCTCGGCGAATATCTCGGCGCCGCGCACACCATCGCGGTGAGCTCGTGCAGCGAGGCCATGCTCATCATCCTGCGCGCACTCGGCATCGGCCCCGGTGACGAAGTCATCACCTCGCCGGTGACGTTCGCCTCGACGGTGCACGCCATCATTCACAACGGCGCCACACCGGTTCTTGCCGATATCGAGAACGACACCTTCTGCCTCGATCCCGAGGATGTCGCGCGGCGCATCACGCCGCGCACGCGCGCCATCATGCCCGTGCACTTCGCCGGACAGGCCTGCCGCATCGGGGAGATCATGCAGCTGGCCGCCGCGCGCGGTCTGGACGTGGTGGAGGATGCGGCGCACTCATTCGGAGCGCGCGTGGACGGGAAACGCATCGGCACGTTCGGACGCGCCACGGCGTTCAGTTTTTATGCCACCAAGAATCTCACCACCGCCGAAGGCGGCGCCATCACCACCGAGGACGAAAGCCTGGCGAAGCGCATGCGCCTGTTGGGCTACCACGGCATGTCGCGCGACAGTTGGAGCCGTTACAGCGATCGCGGCTCGTGGTACTACGAAGTGGAGCTGCCCGGCTTCAAGTGCAACCTGAGTGACCTGCACGCCGCACTCGGCCTGACGCAGCTGGCCAAGATCGACCGGCTGCTCGACGAACGCCGCCGCGTGGCCGGTGCGCTCACCGCGGCGCTGCAATCGTGCGATGCAATCGAGCTTCCACGCGAATATCCCGGCAACTGGCACACCTGGCACCTGTACGTGATCCGCCTGCGGCTCGATCGTCTCTCGGTGGCGCGCGATGAGTTCATAAAAGCCCTGCGTGCCGAAGGCATCGGGAGCTCGGTGCACTTCATTCCTGTGCACAGGCATCCGTTCTTCGCCGCCTACCTGCGCGAGGGAGACACGTTCCCGCGCGCCGATGACTACTACTCGCGCTGCATTTCACTTCCCATTTTCCCGGACATGACGGACGCCGATGTGCGCGATGTGGCGGAAGCGGTGACGCGCATCGCGCAGCATTACCGCATCCGCTGACCGCATGCGCATCGTCACCGTCGACAGCTTTCCGCGCGAGCTCGATTCCCTGGCGGATGCGTCGCCGCGCGCCACCTTTTATCACACCGGTGCGTGGCTCCTGTCGCTTGCCGATGCGTACCCGCGCCTCGCGTTGCACTGCCTGGTGGCCGAAGAGGGCGGGGAGGCGGTGGCGTACCTTCCGTACCTCGTGGCAAAACGCGGTCCGCTGCGCGCCGTGTGGTCGCTCCCATTTGGAACCTATGGCGGACCGGTGGGCACCGCGGATGATGCAACTCTCTTCGCGGTGCTCCAGGAGTATCGTGCGCTGATCGAGCGGCCCACCGTGGTCGAGCTGGGATGGGTGGACTATCACAACGTCTTTCCCGATCTGGGCGGCAAGGTCGAGGCGGATGAGACGCACCTCGTTGACATATCGCAGGGTCTCGATAAGTTGTGGAGCAAGGATTCGGGCCACCGCCGCCAACGTCGCAACGCTGACCTCCGTCGCGCGCGTGAAGCCGGTGTGGAAGTGCGGCGCGCGGCGGGCGCAGAGGACGTCGAGCGTTTCTTTGCCGTGTGCGAGCGCCGTCTCGAGGGACGCGGCGCATCGGTTTATCCACGCCGGCTTTTCGAGAGTCTCGTGGAGCGCGGCGGGGTGCGGGTTCGAATTCATCTGGCCTGGCAGCGAGACCATGTGCTCGGAGGTCTCTTGAGCTTCTACTACAAGGATGACGTCATCGCGTGGCACGGAATGTCGTCGCTCGATGGCAGCGAAGTTCAGGCGGGAAAGCTCATGATGGCGACGTGCATGCACGAAGCGGCAGAAGAGGGCTACCGCACCTTCAATCTCGGCGCCAGTCTCGGCAAGTCTTCACTGGTCTGGTTCAAGGAATCCATGGGAGGCGAGGCCCATCCGTACCGGACGGTTCGCCACCGCCGTCTCCCGTCGCGCCTGGTTGCAGCGCTGCGCCGCGTGCCCGGCCCCCAATGATGGCGGCACCTCGCAGCCGCTCTCACTTCGTCGGAAACACCGTGTCACTGGGAGTGGCCACGGCGGTTTCCACTCTGCTCACGTTCCTGCAGATGAAGATTCTGGCTTCGTCGCTGCCGCTGGCGGCTTTCGGGTTGTTTGCATCGCTGCGCGGACTCTCGCTTTTGGTTTCGATTCTGGCCGCCAACGGATTCCCGCAGGCGCTCGTGCGTTTTCTGCCCGAACATGCCGCGCGTGGTGAGCGTCGCGTCGCCGTGCGCGCCAGCGTGATCGCGGTCTGTGTAACGCTCGGTCTGTGCGTGCTCATGCTGGGCGTGGTGGTCGCCATGCGCACCGCGTTCATGAGCGATGTGCCCGCCGACGCGATGAGCCACGCGCTTCTGGTGTGGTTCGCCGTCACCACCGTGGCGGTGGCGCTCAAGCTCGTCCTCTACGGGGGATTCAACGGCCTGCGCCGGTTCGGCTCGCAGAACGTGTTGGAAACGCTCACGCTGGCGGCGCAGGCATGGTGGATGTGGATCGAGCGCGGCCAGCTCGACGTCTCCCGGCTGTTCGAAATCGTGGGAATCACCTCGGCGGTGAGTGCCTTCATCGCCGTGCCCTGGTTCGCGGCGCGCATGTTCCATGACGTCGAACACGGCGAAGCGCAGCCGGCCACCACGCCCTACGGTCGCTACTGGATGGGTGCGGTGGGGCTTTCGATTGTCGCGCTGGCATTCACCGACGTGGACCGCTGGGTGCTGTCGCACGTGCTGGCCCTGGAAGTGCTGTCGCTCTTCCACGTGGCCTCGCGCATCGTCCGTCTCGCGGGACGGTTCATTGCCGTGCCGGTGCTGACGGTCCAGCCCGAGATCACGCGCATCCGCGCCGAGGGGCGTCGTGATGAAGTGGACACGGTGACGCGCGCGTTCTTCAAGGCGAGTGTCATGATGGGCGCGTTTGCGGCCGCCGGTATCATTGCCTATGCGGCTCCGCTCATCGATCTGGCGTCCGGACGCGAGTTCATGGGCGCGCGCACGACGCTGATTCTGCTCGCCGCGGCGATTCCGTTCACTTCGATGACCGCACCCATCACCGCCGTGATGAAGTCGCTCGACGACGTGCGCGCAGCTTTCTATTGCGATCTGGCGTGGGCGTCGGTTTACATCGTGCTCATGCTGGTGCTCGCGTCGGCTTTCGGGCTGGAAGGAACCGGAATGGCTGCCATCGGCGCGTCGTTCGTGCAATGGATCCTGTCGATGCGGCTGGCATCCGTCCGTCCCTCGACGAGTGTGGCGATGGGAACGCTGCTGCGCGCGTCCCTGTGCGCCATCCTTGCTTTCGTGGCGCCGTGGCTTGCGCTTCGCCTGGGTGCGCCGTGGGGCGTGGCGCTCTTGTTCGCCCCGCTGGCACCGATTGTGTTCGTGTGGGCGGCGCGGCGTTCGCACATCCTCGATCAGGACGAGCGCGACCGCGTGCGCGCCATGCTGGGCCGGCGCGGCGCGGTTCTGACCTGGTTCGTGCCGTGAAACATCTGCTGATGCTGATTCCGTTCTTTCCGCCCATGGGCGGAGGCGGCGTGTATCGTCCGCTCTCATTTGTGCGCCATCTGCCGGAGCATGGATGGCGCATCACGGTGGTGACACCGGCGGGAGATGCGTACTGGATTCGCGATGAAAGTCTTGTCGAGCGCGTACCCGCCGATACGCGCGTGATTCGCACGCAGACCTGGAGCGGGCAGGCGTGGCTCTCGCGCGGACGCCGCGGGCGCGCTTCCGCGCGGCGCTCCTCGCGCGGGTTCGGCGTGGCGCGACGGCTGGCATCGGCGGTGATGTTGCCGGATTCGTACGTGGGATGGGTTCCGTTCGCGGTACGGGCAGCGCTCGAAGTGGCGCAGAGCGACAAGGTCGATGCGCTGTACTCGACGTCACCGCCGGAGTCGACGCACATCGCCGCGCTCAAGGTTCACCGTGAGACGCGGCTCCCGTGGATCGCGGATTTTCGCGATCCGTGGATGAACCTGCATCTGCTCGATGCCCCTTCACCGCTGCACAGAAACATGCATCGCCGCATGGAAAGGCGTGTGGTCACGAACGCCGATGCGGTCGTCGTGACGACCAGGTGGGCAGAGAGAGCGATGCACGAAACCTATCCTGCCTCCCACGTGGTGCGCATATCCAACGGCTATGAAGGCGGCGAGATGGTGGGTGCAGAGGCGGGTCCCTCCGGCCGGCCGATGCGGATCGTTCACGCCGGCATGCTGACCCAGCGTCGCAGCGCAACGCCTTTTCTGGAAGCGCTGGCGCGTGTGCTCTCGAGCGATCCTTCGCTTCGAAAAGACCTCGCGGTGGAGTTCATTGGTCCACGCGAGGACGACAACGAGCGTTCTGCCCTGCGCCTCGGCCTGGGTGACGTGGTCAGCTATCGCGACCCCTTGCCGCACGCACACGCTCTTCGTGCGGAACGTACCGCGCACATCCTCCTGCTCGTCAAACACGCGGATACGCGCTACGATGGGCTCGTGCCCGGAAAACTCTACGAATACATCGGACTGCGCAGGCCCGTGCTGGCGCTGGCGCCGGCCGGCGAGGCGCGTGATCTGGTGACGACGCTGCGCCGCGGCGAAGTGGCGTCGCCCGGCGACGTCGACGACATCGAGCGCGCGCTGCGCACCATGATTGCGCACTGGCGCGCGGACCGGCTGGAATCCGCCTACGATCTTTCGGCCCGTCCCGAGTTCGATCGCGCGCGGTTGGCGGGCGATCTCGCCGCGGTGCTCGAGAAAATGGTCGGGGCGCAATGAGCCGCCGTTGGGTCGAAACGGTGCCGGCGCTGTTGCTGCTCCTGGCACTCATGCTGCCGCTCCGCGGCGGATTCACTGACGACGGGTTCATCCACGTGCAGTACGCGCGCAATTTGATGACGCGCGGCGAGTACAGCTTCAATCCCGGCGAAACGTCTTTCGGCACCACCAGCCCCTTGTGGGTGATGGCGCTGGCGGTGCTCGCGCGCCCGTTCAGCGATGGACACGCGCTCGTCGTCGCGGGACAGACGTTGTCGTGGCTCGCGGCGTTCGCGGCCGTCATCATGTTACACCGGGTGCTCGTGCTCCTGGGCGCGACGCGACG
>DATNGX010000469.1:0-2956 GCA_035605755.1 Candidatus Krumholzibacteriia bacterium | reverse complement strand
CCGGGTCGCGACCTGTACCGACGCCGGCACGGCGCCGTTGCGGGCCACGAACATGCCGCCGGCCAGGAGCACCGCGGTCAGCGCAAAGCCGGTGCTCAGGACGTAGCGCACATTCCACGCGCGCACCCACGCATTGGCGGATGCAGCGCGCTCCAGCGCCACGTTCTTCTCGCGATGAATCGCGAGGCGCACCTTCCAGTTGAAGTTGTCGTCCACAGGCTCCACGGGTGCGCGGCGCAACAGGGCGAGGCTGCTTGTCAGTTCGGAAGCGAACGTGTCGCACTCCCGGCATTCGCCCAGATGACGGTCCACTTCCGCCCGCAAAGCTTCGTTGCTCGCTCCATCAAAGAAGTCGAACAAAAGATTTCGAGCGCGACGGCAGTTCATCGATACCATTCCTCCTAGAAGTCGATCCCTTTCTCGACCACGGGCGCGACCAGTTGCCGGAAATAATTGCGCGCCCGATTTATCCTCGACCGCACGGTGCCGAGCTTCAGGCCCGTCACCGCGGCGATCTCCTCGTATGAAAGCTCGTTGATCTCTCTCAACACAAAACTCTCGCGATACTTTTCCGGAATCTTCGCGATCGCCCGGTTGATGACGCTGGAGAGCTCGGCGTCATTGATCGCTTCATCCGGTGTCCGGCCCGTGTCCTCGATGTCCAGCATTCTCTCCTCGTCGGAGTCGCCGAACCCGCGCTGCCAGAGCGAAATCAACTGCGGCGCGCGTGAGCGCGAACGGATCCGGTTGCGCACGAGGTTGGTTGCGATCGTATAGAGCCAGGTCGAAAAACGTGCGATCGTCTTGTACTTCGCGGCGTGGATGTACGCCTTGACGAACGCTTCCTGGGCAATTTCTTCCGCCTCGTCCCGGTTGCCGGTCAGCCGGTAGAGGTAGTTGAACAACCGGACCTTGTAGCGCTCCACGAGCACGTCATAGCAGTCTGCGACACCGCTTTGAACGCGGAGCATCAGCTCCTCGTCGGTGTGTTCCGCCCATTTGGCTCGTTCGCGATTCGTGTCCGTGTGCAACCGGTTACCTCGTAGCGTCGTTTGTTTATACCGGGCCCCGCCGGGCGGGTTCCCGCTTTTTCCCGGCCCTCAGTCCGCCTCCAGGCGGACGCGCCAGCCGCGCGTGGGCAGCAGGGCCTCCAGGAGCTCCAACCGGCCTTCTTTCCACTCGTAGCGGACTTCCAGCCGGTCGCGGAAGGTTTCTTCGGGAGCCGGGTTGGGCCAGGTGGCCTGGGCCAGGCGGCCGTCTTCGACCTTCAGCGTGAAGGGCCCGTCCGGCCCGGTCCCCGAAAGGCCGCTCTCGCCGTTCCCCACAGTTTCCACTCCCGGGCACCCGGACGCAAGCACCCGTCGTAACGCCAGCGTCCATTCCCCCTCCTTGCCGGTGCCGGACGCGACGAGCCGGGTCACCTCCTCGCCCTCGTAGTAGCGGCCGCGCTCGCGGTCGAGCACGCGCAGCGTATCGCCGGAGAGCGAGACCACCGCATCCTCGCGATGTCCGCCGAGGAGCGTTGCGCCCGAGAACTCGAGCACCGCGTCGCCGTTGGGCTCGAGCTCCAGTGTGAAACGGCCGCGCACGCGGTAGGAGTCGACATCGAAGGTGGCGTGTCCTGTCATATGAATGGGACGCGGGAACGCGGACGCGAGGAAACTGTCGGCGCGAGCGCAGGCTGCCTCGCCGTGGAGTGAGCCACTCGTGATGTGACGCGGACCACACGCCGTCGCGAGCGTGGCGGCGATGGCCAGCACGGCGAGGAGGCTACTGCAAACGGCGCTGGGTCGACTCAATCTTTTCACGCAAGCCCGGGTTCGATTGCAGACGACTCGAGTGGCGATAAACGGCGAGTGCGTCCTTGTAGCGCGAGAGACCGCTGTAGGCATCACCGAGATGCTCCAGCATGGTCGGATCTTCCTTGATGATCTTCACCGCACGCTCGAGCTCGCTCACGGCGCGTGCATAGTCGCCGCGCTGATAGTACACCCAGCCCAGCGAGTCGATGTAGTACGCATTGTCGGGGTCTTTCTCCAGCGCGTGCTTGACGAGTTTTTCCGCGCGCTCCAGATCCTTGTTCATCACCGCGAGCAGATATCCGTAGAAGTTGCACACGGCCGGGTCATCCGGCGCCAGACGGTAGAGATCCACCAGCGTGCGCTCGGCGTCGTCGTAGCGATGCAGCTTTTCGTACGAGGCGGCGAGATTGAACAGAATATCCTGGCGCTCGGGCTCGAGCTCGGCGGCGCGGGCGAGGTGCTCGCGCGCCGTGTCCAGCGAATCGATCGACGAATACGCCATGCCGACCGAGAACTGTGCATCGACATCGTCGCGCGGCGCTTTCGACGCGGCGTGCGCCAGGACATCGGCCGCTTCACGCGCGGTCATCTTGATGCGTGCGCCGTCTTTGGCCGCGAATTTGTCGGACTGCGCGAAAAACAGAGCGAGATGGCTGCGGTAGTCCTCGGGATTGAGCGTGATGGCCTTGTCGAAGTACGTGCGCGCACCGGCGACGTCGTTGGTCTTGAGACTCAGGTCACCCAGAATGCGCGCCAGCTCGGGACTGGTGCCGCTCTTCTTGTACAGCGCGAGAAAGGTCTTCTTGGCGTCCGCATACCGGCCCGCTTCGAAATACACGCGCCCGAGGAGAAGCTCGGTCTCGTCGGAGCTCTCGCCTTCCTTGCGCGCACTTTCGAGCAGCGCAATGGCATCCTTGTCGCGTCCTGCATCGGCGTACGCCTGCGCCAGGCGAAGTCGCGCCGCGAGCGCGGCGCCGGGCACTTTGACATAGGATTCCAGCACCGCGATCGCGTCGTTCTTGCGCTGCTGGGACTGGTAGAGCTCGACCAGGTCTTCGACGGCGCTCACATCGGAGGCGTCGATGGCGAGGGCGGCCTTGAACGCCGCCTCGGCATCGTCGGCGCGGCCGGCGGAGAGCAGCATCTCGCCGTAC
>DATNGX010000468.1:0-2132 GCA_035605755.1 Candidatus Krumholzibacteriia bacterium | reverse complement strand
CAACGTTCGCCTCACGGTTCCTGCCGGTGTTTCGGTGGGTACTGTGGAAGTGGGCGTCATGACGGCGACGGGGCAGGCATTCCCGGCAGCCACTGACAACGCCACCGACGTGACCACGATCACGGCGGGCAACCTGAGCCTGACCAAGACGGTCAGCCCCTCGGGTGATCAGGTGCCGGGTACCGATCTCACATACACGGTCGACTACCAGAACCTGGGTGCGACCACGCTCAACACCATCGTCGTGTACGACGCGGTGCCGGCGTGGACGCAGTACAAGGTTGGTTCGCAGACGACGGGCACCGCGCCCGCCACGGTCACCGGCATTGCCGTCCAGTACTCCAACAACAATGGAGCCACCTGGGTGTACGTGCCGGCGAGCGGAGGCGGCGGTGCGCCGGCAGGATACGACGCGAATGTCACCAACGTTCGCTACGTGTTCACCGGTTCGCTGTTGGCCGGCGCCAGCTCGACCGCGGGTGTCGGGTTCACGGTCCGTATTCAGTAGCCGCGTTTCGCAATAAACGCGGACCGAACGGGTGGCCGCGCGTGCGGTGGAGTGCAAAACACTCCGCCGCGCGCGCCGGCCTTCCGTGTTTTATAAGATGAGAGACATCACGCGGAATAATTGGTCAAGAAAACGCCTGCGTTGCGGGCCGCGTGAACGTTGTCCGTCTGTTCTCCTGACAAGAATCATTCTGTTTCTGCCACTTCTGCTGGGTCTGTTTTTCACAGACCCACCCGAAGCGCTGGCACAGGTCTCTCCGGCCGGTACACTGATCCAGAACACAGCTCGCATGAGTTTCGATGCGGGGGGTGGAGCGACCTCGGTGAACTCCAACACCGTGTCAACGCGGGTCGCGACAATGTTCGGACTGCGGTTGTCACCGCACGGCACCGTGGCCGCGCCTGCGTTCTCCCAGCTTTCCATTCCCGGCGACACACTCTATTTCCGGTTCACGGTTGCAAATCTCGCCAACGTCCCCGATTCGCCGACGTTGTCGTTTTCCCTGCACGCGCTTTCAACGCTCCCGGTGACGCAACTGATTTTCTTTCTGGATTCAAACGGCAACACACATTTCGATCCTGGAGAGGACAACCCGGCGTTTCTTGCGCTGTCGGCCGGAGCGTCGACTCCCATGGATGTGGGTGTGGTTTTGCCGCCTTTGGCGCTGGGAACCGCATTCGTGGAGTTGCATGCCACCTCCACCGCGGACCCTTCTGCATCGCCGGCGTCCGACATTAGTGTATTGCGTGTTACTGCGCGCAGGCAGCCGCCGGCCATCTACTTCGGTCCGGTCGGCAACCCGCGCGCGATGCCGGGCGGTGAGCGAACCCCTGACGACGGAACCTGGATCGCGGTGGGCCCGTTGGATGATACCGTCAAGCTGCGCGGCGAGATCGAAAACGTGTGCGATGTCGACACGCTCAACGCGTTCATCGTCAACTCTGCCGAGCTCCCACCCGGATCCGTGGTGGCATGCACGGACACGAGCGGAGTGCCGTACCCCACCTCGCGTCCCGGTCACTACCTGATCGGCGTGATCGCATCGGGTGCCACGCGCCACATCGACTTCGCGATATCCACGCCCGGGATCCCGATCCGGCGCTCGCTGGCCGGCGTCGAGAACCTTCGCTGTCTGGTGCAGTCGCGCCTCGATTCGCTCGTCACCAACACGACCGACTTCCATCTCCGCATGCCGGCGGTTCCGGATCCGCGCGCGATGATCGGACTCGACCAGACTTTCCGCCAGGCCACGGCCGCGGTGGGCGATGTCGCGTCGATGATCGTCACCGTCACCAACCTGACCGACTCCATCACCGTCGACAACGTGAGCGTCGTGGAGTCCCCGCCGTCTTCGCTCGACTTCTCATCCGGAGACGGCGTCACCTTCAACGGGCACTCCATCGCGTGGGACGCGGGAACGCTCGGTCCCGGCGAGTCGCGCAGCACCACGGTGCGTTTCGTCGTGAACTCGCGCGAAGCGAAGGGCTGGGCGCGCGTGTCCGGCAGCGCGACAGGCCTCGCGGAGACGGGCGACAACGTCACGGCCGGTCCGGTGGTGGCCGCGATTCGCATCGACAACGAGGAGATCGGGATCGAAGGCGTGATCCTGGGCGACGTCTTCGTC
>DATNGX010000467.1:0-2192 GCA_035605755.1 Candidatus Krumholzibacteriia bacterium | reverse complement strand
TACCCACGTGATCCCAGTGGGCGGAAAAAAGTACGTACTCGTCGGGACGCTCGCTGCCCTGGATGAATCCCACCACGTTGCTCGAGGGCTTCTGCGCGACGTCCATGTCGACTTCGCCGCTCAATGACAATTCCAGCGGTTGCGCGACAAATCCCTGGTTGGACGCTTCGGTTTCCAGCGCCGTGAGATCCTTGCCGGCGCGCTTGAACAATTCCTCGGCGGCCGTGTGATCCATCACCATCGAGAAATCCGGCGCGGGCGGACTCTGCTTGTCGCGCACGCGCTCGAAGAACGGACGCACCGCGCGCGCTGCAATCGCGCTCCATGGATATCCGATGGCCTGCTGGTCGTGAACAATGATCACGCCGCGCGCACCCAACCGCGCCGCGTCTTCGATCTTCTGCTGGCTGTAGCCGTGACGGGAGAGCGCGCGTCCGCGGAAGTAGAGACTGTCGGCGGCGCCGCGCGGATCGCACATGAGCATCACGACCGTCTTGCCCTTTACATCGGTTCCCGCAAAATCATCCCAGCCCACTTCGTCGGCCTTGACGCCGAAGCCCACGAACACGAGCTCGCTCTTCGCAATCGAAACGTGCTTTTTGGTGCTGAGACACTTGATGAGGACATTGTCGCCGAGGAGCAGTGGCCGGGCGCCGTCGGCGCCGCTCACGCTGAGTTTGGTGGACGACTTGATGCGCTTCTGGATGAGCGGGACTTGCTGGAGATATCCGCCCGGTGCCGGGGCAATGCCGAGCTCGCGCAGGCGCGAGGTCAGATACGCCAGCGTCTTTTTCTCTCCCACCGTGGCGGGCATGCGGCCCTCGTAGGCGTCCGACGAAAGCTCCGTGATATCGGCGAGAATCTTGTCGCCATCAATGGTGGCAATGGCCCGGTCGCGCGCCTCGTCAGCCAGCGCCGCGCCCGTGTTCAGCGCGGCGGCCAGTACGAGAGAAATGCCGAAGGCCAGCCGTCGCATCAGCGTGGTCATAGCAATCGCTCCTTGGTTCGTGGGGTCCGGACTAATACGGGCGCTGGAGCGCCGGGGTTGCGCGCCTAGCGCTTCGCCCGGGCATGATCCTCATCCGAGGTCGTGAAGATTTCGGCGAAGCTCTCGCCCTGGGCCTGGGGCGCGTCGATGCCGAGCAGGCCCGCCACCATCTTGCACACATCCTGCTGGGTGTGCTCCGTGGTGCATTCGTAACCCTTTCGCACCGTGGGCCCAAGCGCCAGGAACGGAATGTGACGGCATCCGTCGCATTTGCACCCGTGGTTCTGGAAGCCGCCATGGTTGTCATCGTGACGACCGTGGTCGGAGGTGATGAACATGTATGTCTTCCCCGCGTACGCCGCAGTCGCTTGCAGATGCTTCCACGTGAGTACCGCCAGCGAATCCACGATCTCGATATGACGAAGATATCCGGCCCAGGTGCTGTCGTGCCCGGCGAGATCGACCTGTGAGAACGACGCCATCACCATGTGGGGCGAATCGGTGTCGAGGTGGGTGATCAGGTGTTTGAAGGTCTGCACGTCGTTCTCGGGGCTGAAGTCGGGCGTTGCGCGGTATGCGGCGCCGTACGCCGGATCGAGTCCGAACGCGCACGACTCGAGCTTCTCTTTCATGGAGACGATGAGCGCGTCGGTCTCGGGCGCATTTCTCTCTTTGCGGTAGTACTCGAAGAGCGTCGGTTGTGCGGGTCGCTCGAGTCCCTGGTTGTTGAGGTGCTGCCACACGCCGGTCAACATGGTGGCGTGGCCGGGAATGGTGAGCGTCCAATCGGCGTTGCGAAAATTTGTGCACAGGGTTCCCTGCGGACGCAGTGTGTTCCACATGCCGGGAATATGCGCGTGCAGCGAGTCGCCGAATGTCTCCGACCAACGCGGCCCGTCGATCACGAAAATGACGACGCGCACGTCGGTAACGGCCGGCGCGACATCGCTCGAAAGCTTCGTACCGGCGTGACAGCCAAAAAGGAGGAGTGATGCGACGACGGGTGCCGCGCGTGTGCACAGTGTTCTGGCAAACATCGGAGCATTGTGCCCCGTCACCACGCCAGATGCAAGCGTGAGCAACGGATTTTCATGCAGTCTTTATGGGGCCGCCGCGTCGCTCACTTCCCCGTGTGCAGCGACGGGTCCGGCTCGAATTCGAGCACGATCGAGTTCATGCAGTATCGCTTGCCCGTGGGCGGAGG
>DATNGX010000466.1:0-3417 GCA_035605755.1 Candidatus Krumholzibacteriia bacterium | reverse complement strand
CAGGCGCGAGTAATAGTTCGTCGGAATATCTTCGGGCTGTGCGAATCCCCCGAGATAGGGATACGACGAAAGCCCCAGCTCATCGCAGAAAGGAAAATCGGCGTAGTCCTGCGCCACGCCTTCGTACACGTGGCTGCCCTGCAATCGTCCCCACGCCCAATCCACCTGCACGCTCACGCTGAGCTTCACGTTGTTGTCGATGGCGCGCACATCGGCGGCGCTGTCGTTGACCACCTGCTTGATGGCGGCATACAACGGCGCGGGTGCAATGCCGCGAATCAGATTTGTCTCCAGGGCGAGCCCGAGATGTTCGGGTTGGACGATGCTGTCGATGGCAACGGCGTAGCGACGAAACAACTGCTGAACCGAGGGCTCGGTGATGCTGCGTCCCGCATTCACGAGCGCGGTGGATTCGCCCGCGCGATCGAGCCCGTTGGCGGGATCGAGATAGATCCAGAGCTCGTGTCCCTTCGATCGATAATAATTGGCCAGCGGCTTCTGGTCGCGATCCACCAGCTTCGCGGGCGGAACGCCCGCGAGCAGCGAATCCCACGGCAGCTCGAAGCTCATGATGGCGGCGTCGGCGCGCTTCGACCACATGTCGATGGCGGCGATCACCACCCAGATGTCATTGGTGGGCACGATGGCTGAAAACCCCATGCGATAGCTACGCGTCGGCGCGGGCGTACCCGGTGTCGTGCCGTCGTCGGAACACGCCATGCAGATCGCCGTGGCGAGCGCGGCGAGAACGAAGAGACGTCTGGCAAGCATGCTGAGTTTCTTAGCAGGTTGTTTGCCGGAAGCACAAGCGCGTGATTGAGTCGCGCCGATTTCCAGAACAACCCCGGGAGTGCGCATCCTCCGGGGAGAAAGCGCGGGAAAATCCTCCTTTTTGCAAAAATATCGATCGTGCTTGCAGGACCGGGCTCGGGGCTGTGGCGCCGGTGGAGCGGGCGGTCGGGATTTCGGCCGGTTGGTTGAACTTGTCGGGGCCCCGAGGCGGGTGTATTCTTGAGGCCGTATGTCATTCAGAGATCTTGGCCTTCCGCAGCCCATCCTTCAGGCATTGGATGATGCCGGCTACGTCGAACCCACCGAAATTCAGGCTCAGGCGATACCGCCCGCGCTCGAAGGGCGCGACGTGCTCGGCCGCGCCAAGACCGGTACCGGCAAGACCGCCGCGTTTGCGATTCCCATTCTGACGCGCATGAAGGCGCTCGCGTCCTGGGACCCGGCCGCCCACGCGCCCGAGCCCGAAGAGGGTTCGTCAGGCGATGAGGCTCCGGCCGAGGCTGAATCATTTGCGGCGCGCTCACGCCGCCGTCGCCGCAGCCGCCGCGCCCCTCTCCATCCGCACCATCCCGGTACGCCCGCGGACAAGCGTCCGGTGCGGGCGCTGATCCTCACGCCCACGCGCGAGCTGTGCGTTCAGAACGAGGAATCGTTCCGCGCTTACGGCAAGTATCTCGATCTGCGCTTTCTCGCCGTGTACGGCGGCGTTCGCATCGACCGGCAGTTGAAGAAGCTTCACAGCGGCGTCGACATCGTGATCGCCACGCCGGGCCGCTTGCTCGATCACATGAACCGCCACACCATCGATCTTCGCGCCGTGGAATTTCTCGTCCTCGATGAAGTGGATCGCATGTTCGACATGGGATTCATCCAGGACGTGCGCAAGATCATGTCGAAGATTCCGGAACACCGGCAGACGCTGTTGTTCTCGGCGACGCTCTCGTCGGAAGTGAAGCGCCTCGCGGAGCGGGCCCAGCAGGACGCGGTTATCATCGAGGTGGGTGCCGAGAAGACGCCGACGGACATGGTCACGCAGTACATTTTCCCGGTGGCTCGCGATCGCAAGCTCGATCTCCTGCGCACCATCCTCGAAGACGAGGGTTGGAGCATGGTGCTCGTCTTCTGCGGTACCAAGGATAATGCAGAGTTCCTGACGCGGCGCCTGGATCACGCCGGCATCGACGCCGCCGAGCTGCACTCCAACAAATCGCAGTCGGAGAGGAAGCAGGCACTGGAAGGATTCAAGAGCGGCGAGCACCGCGTGCTGATCGCAACCGACATCGCGGCGCGCGGCCTCGACATCGATGGCATCTCACACGTGGTGAACTTCGACGTACCGCGCAACGCCGAGGATTACATCCACCGCATCGGCCGCACCGGGCGCGCCGCTGCCACGGGCGACGCCGTGACGCTGGTGGCCTTCGACGAGGAAGAGTTCATGGACCGCATCGAGCAGCACATCGGCGTGAAGCTCGAGCGCCGTCGCTACAAGGACTTCGACCACGGCATCGGCCGCTTCGGCCCCCCCAAGCAGGACACCAGCCGCCTGCGCCGCGGCGTCCGCAGCAAACGCCGCTACGTTTAATCGCCGCCGATCTTTACCTGCGACAAGACAACGACCAGCGCTACCACCAGGCCCGTAACAATCAAGACCGCAGCGAAAACGCCGTTGCGCGTCTCGTGTGATTCCTGCCACGGTCCGATGGCGTAGACCTGCTTCAAGGGAATCATGATCGGGAGATCGAGGTTCGCCGGCGGCATTTTGTAATCCGGCGGATGGTTGTAGAGATGCGGGTCGGATTCGTACGGGTAGTACTTCCTGTCGCGAACCAATTCCTGAATCACCACGAACGAATCCGTGACTGCATAGCGCGACGCGATGTAGAGCGTGTGATCCACGGTGTAGATCTTGGTGAGCGTGCCCGGCTTCGGTTCCGGGGAGCCTGTCGTGGGCGGCGGAGCCTGACTGCACGATGTCTCCATCACCATCGCGAATGCGGCGGCGAGAAGAACACCGGCACACCATCTCGATGTTTTCATCGAAAACTACTCGCCGTAGTTGTACCCCGAGAATTCGTGCCTCAGCACAAAGTAGGCGGCGACCAGGGCTGCCCCGGCCGTAACCAGAAGCGCGTTGCGCGTCGTGTGCTTCGCATTGAACGGCTCGATGCTAAGCACCTGGGCAGCGGGGATTCTGACCGGAAGTGTGATATCAGCCGGCGGCTTCTTGAATTCATCCGGCTTGTGAAAGAGGTGCGGCTCGTCGGAAGCGGGATAGTACCGGTCGTCGCGCAGGAGCTCGCGAATGACCACGTGAGTCTCAGTCACGGCGTAACGATCCGTCACGTAGAGCATCCCGTCCGTCGTGTGAATCTTCGTCACGACATCTTTGTGCTCGCCCGTCGTGTTGGGCGCCGGCGCCTGACTGCACGCCGTTTCGATCACCATGGCAAGCGCGGCAATGAGCATCACGCCCACGCTCCACCGTCCAAATCTTCCGCGCTCGACACGTTCCATGAGTTAGAAGTGCGGGGTGAGCCACCCCTGGTCAAAAGCAATCATGAGCATCGCCAACGCTACCACAGATACGATAATAACCGCATCGCTTATACCCTCGTGGTCGGG